>QHBM01000056.1 GCA_003244145.1 Chthoniobacterales bacterium | reverse complement strand
TGCGAGTATTTGAAAACGCCGAGTCGCTCGAAGCGAGCCCGCTCGATGAATTCCAGGAGCGATTCGAACGCCTGCTCGCTCTCGCCGGGAAATCCGACGATGAACGTCGTTCGCAACGCCACGCCCGGGATTCCCGCGCGAAGACGAAGGATCAGCTCTTCGATATGCGCGCGACTCGTCTCACGGCGCATGCGTCCCAGCATCTCCTCATCAATGTGCTGAAGCGGCATGTCGATGTAGCTCGCGACTTTGTCGCAAACCGCAATCGTCTCGATCAGTTCGTCACTCCAATGGGCCGGGTGCGTGTAAAGCAGGCGCACCCAAAAATCTCCGTCGATCGCCTGGATTTCGCGGAGCAGCGCCGTGAGCGTCGGGCCGCGGGAGGAATCGACCGGTTGGCGCGGCCCCGCCTTCGCCGCCCACAAATCCATCCCGTAATAGGTCGTGTCCTGGCTGATCAGGCTGATCTCTTTCACGCCTTCAGCCACGAGCGCGCGAATTTCCGAAAGGACGGAATTCGGCGGCCGGCTGCGATGCCGCCCGCGCATTTGGGGGATCACGCAAAAACTGCACGGATGATTGCAGCCCTCCGCGATCTTCAAATAAGCGCTGTGCGCCGGAGTGAGCCGGAAGCGCGGCGTGTCGTAGTTTGGAATGTAGGTCGGGTGTGGAGTGACAAAGCTCGAGCTGCGATCGTTTTCGCTGCTGAGGACGCGTCGCGCGATGGCGCCCAGCTCGCTCACCTGGTCCAACCCGACGAACGCGTCCACTTCCGGAAGCGATTCGCGCAGTTCGCGCGAAAAACGCTGCGACATGCACCCGCTCACGATCAATTTTTGTCCCGGCTTTTTCCCGAGGCCGCGTTGTTGATGCGCTTCCAAAATTGCGTCGATCGATTCCTCCTTCGCCGAATCGATGAAGGCGCACGTGTTCACGATCAGGACATCGGCCTCTTCCGCGCTGGAGGTGATTTCCATCCCGTGCTGTAACACGCTGCCAAGCATGATCTCGGCATCGACCAGATTTTTCGCGCAGCCCAGGCTGATCATGCCGACTTTGGGCGCGGCCAGGCGATTGCTGCCGACAGATGGGCCAATGAGCGCCGACATTTTCAAAAACGCCGAGGAGTAGGAGACGGACGCGGACTTCCAGTCGGAGTTGGACTTGGACGGCGCGGTGATTTCTTCGGGGAGGCGGTCGCCTTCGGCGACGGGGTGTTTTTCGGAACGTCTTCCGGATGCACCGGCTCAGCGCGCCGCACTTCGGGTTCCACTGGAGGCGCGCTCGCCGGCGTGGACTCAGCGGCGGTCGGTTGCACGGTCGGCGCGATCGTGGGCGTCAACGGCGGAGTGGTGGCGTTTTCGATTGGCAACGCCTGAGGCGCAACAATTTTATCGGATGCCGTGCTCCTCGACGGCGAAGCAGTCGGGGTCGGTCCAGTAGGCGTGGGCCGCGGCTTGAGCCGTTGGATATCGAGGATCCATTTCATCGCGGTGAATCCCACGATCAAGACAACCACGCCGATAAGGAAGGGCAGGAGCGATCCGCGGCCGCCACTGCCGCCGCTGCTTTGTCGCCGCACCGTCACCGGCCGGCTCGGGACCGGCGCGGGGTTGTCCTGCAAATAGGCGTAGCCGTCGGTCGTGACCTGGTCCGATGTTTCGAACGCCTCCGTGTAAGGGCTCACATCCACGTCCAAAAACTTTCCGTAGATGAGCAGAAATCCTTTGGCGTAGGCGAGGCTGGCGAACTGCGAGAAATCTTCGTTCTCGATTTCCTCGAGCCGGCCGGGCCGGATCTTGGTCAGGCGTCCCGCTTCATCGAGCGTCAGGTTTCGCGCGAGACGCGCTTCCTTTAATTTTTTGCCAAGGCCTTCCATGAAAATTTCGTGTGCGTCGCCCGGTCAAACCGTGGCGTCGAGGTCGACGAGAATCTCGCGCGGCTTCGCGCCTTCGCCGGGCCCCAATATGCCGCGCTGCTCGAGAATATCAACGATCCGTGCCGCGCGGGTGTAGCCGAGGCGCAGCCGGCGTTGCAGGAGCGAAGTCGAGGCCCGTTTTTCCTGGCGAATAATCTCGAGGCATTTCTCGACCAGCTCCTCATCTTCTTCCGTCACGTCCTCATCGGGCGCGGTCGATAATTGGAGCTTCTCCTGCACCGCCAGGTCGAAGGAAGGCGGACTCTGCGCGGAGACAAATTCCACCAGCCGATGAATCTCTTCGTCGGTCACGAGCACGCCTTGCGCGCGGATCAATCGCGAAGTGCTCGGCGGCAAATAAAGCATGTCGCCTTGGCCTAACAAACGATCGGCGCCGTTCTCATCGAGAATAACGCGGCTATCGATCTTCGACGCGACCTGGAATGCGATCCGGCTTGGGATGTTCGCCTTGATCACGCCGGTCACGACATCCGCGCGCGGAGTTTGCGTCGCCACGATCAGATGAATCCCCGCCGCGCGCGCCATCTGCGTGATCCGCGCGATGGCGCTTTCCACATCGGCCGGAGCCGTCTGCATCAAGTCCGCCAGCTCATCAATGATGATGACGATGTAAGGCATCTTGTCCGGGATCACGAGTTCGTCTTCACGGGGAACTTTGATCGGAGCTGCTGGCACTTCGGCGACTGAATTGTCGGCTTTGCCGCCAGCCAGCTCGTCGAGCTCCTTCTGGGTCTTCTTCGGCGGCCGGCCGTTGAAGCTAGTGATGTTGCGCACGCCCGCTGCCGCGAAAATCCGGTAGCGCTTTTCCATCTCATCGATGACCCACCGCAACGCCAGCAACACCTTCTTTGGATCGGTCACAACTGGGATGACCAGGTGCGGAAGCGCGTTGTAAACCTGCATCTCGACCACCTTCGGATCGATCATGATGAAGCGCAGTTCCTCCGGCGTGAACCGGAAAATCATGCTCGCGACCAGCGCGTTGATGCAAACGCTCTTGCCGCTGCCAGTCGTTCCCGCGACGAGGAGGTGCGGCATCTGGGCGAGATCGGCGATGATCGTTTTCCCGTAAACGTCCTTGCCCAGCGCGAGCGGAAGTTTTGATTTTGTTTTCGCGTCTTCCCAATCCTGCGATTGAAGCAACTCGCGCAGCGTCACCTTCACCTTCCGCGTGTTCGCCAGCTCGATCCCGACCGTGTCCTTGCCGGGAATCGGCGCGAGAATGTTGATCCGTTCGGCGCGCGTGGCCCGCGCCAGGTCGCGCTCGAGCGCGACGATTTTGTCCACCCGCACACCTTTGGCCGGGTAAACTTCGTAGCGCGTGATGGTCGGACCTTTGGTGATGTCGCCGGCGGCGACCGCGATGCCAAATTGCGCCAGCGTTTCGATTAGCACCTGTTGGATTTGCTCCAGCTCCGCCGGATCGACCGCGGTCCGGCCTTCTGTGTCATGCACGTCGAGCAGGTCAAACCCAGGCAGGGTGTAATTCTCGACGTCCCATGTTTTGCTCGTTAGGCCGGCCTGCGACTTCGGTTTCTTTTCGCCACCGCGCAATTCCGCCAGCGACGGTTTCTTTCGCACCGGTTCGTCCGGCAGCGCTGTGGTATCGACCACCTTCGGCTTCGGCCGGTTTGCCAATTCCTCCGAGGTAATGAAAACGCCGGCCGGTTCCGGCACCGATGCGCCTTTTTTCCTGAGCTGCTTCTCAATCACGCGCTGTTGTTTCGCGAGTTCCCGCTGGCTGATCTCGAGCTGCCCCTTCAAATCCGATTTGCGCAGTTGCCGTTTCAATTGCCAATCGCGCCACGCGGTCATGCCGTTGCGCATTCCTGCCACGCTCTGGCGGACAAGGTGAATCGGCCGCAGCCCCGTCATGAGAATGAGACTGCTCACATAAATCCCCGTGAGAAGAATGAGGGAGCCGACGCCGCCCATCCAGGTAAGCAGGAGTTTCTTGCCGATGACGTAGCCGACCCATCCGCCCGGTCCCTGAATGTTGAAGGCGAGGCGCCAGCCCTGGAGATGTTGCGTTTGCAACTGGAGCAGGCACGCGCCCGAAACGATGAAGAGGACGATCCATGGAAGACGCGGTATCGTCCGCAGCTTGGAGTGAAACAACTTCGCGCCGCCGAATCCGAGGAGCACCACCGCGAGTAAATAGGAAGCGGCGCCGATCATCAGATACGAAAAGCCGGCGATGATGGCGCCGAATGGGCCGATGAAATTTTGGGCCGGCCGGTTCGGCGGCGAGACGTGACTGAAGGGAACCCATGAGGGCAGGTCCTTCGGCGCGTAGGAAATCAGCGCAAGAAAAAGGAGCGTGCCGACGCCGAGAAGGACGAGAGCGAAGACTTCGTTCCAGGCGTTGTTCTTAACTGAGCGGGCCACTGGCGCTCATAGTAATCCGACGAAGGCCCGTTTCAATTTCATTCCGGGGGACAACGCAGTTCTCCCTCTTCCTTAAACGTTAGGCGTTAGGCGTTGAACGTTAGGCGTTTCTTTTTCCGTCCGAGCATTCCTCCTTGCGCCCCCTTCGACTCGACGCTTAGTGTGCGAGCGCATTATGCGATTTCTTCTTCGCAGAGCTGGTCTCACGCTTGGGACCGGGCTGCTAATCTTCTGTTGTTCCTGCGAGCGTCATCACGTCGGCGAGCTGCCGATCGAAGAAAAGCCAGTGCGCTCCGATTCTGTTCCGGCGGATGCGACCGCGTCTCACGTTTCTCCGTCGCCCGCGGCGCGCAATTCGCCCGCCAACTTTTTCCCGGACAAACCGAAACCGTAAGCAGACACGAGGCGACGCATGGCCAAATACGAGTACGCGACGTCGCCCCGAAACACCCCCGGCATGCCGCCGGGCGTGGGCTACATCATCGGCAACGAAGCCGCGGAGCGGTTCAGCTTCTACGGGATGCGCACGATCCTGATCGTGTTCATGACCACGTATCTCAAGAACCATCTTGGCCAAATCGATCCGCTGCCGGAGAACATCGCGCAAGGGTGGTTTCACCAGTTCGTTTCGGCGGTTTATTGGATGCCGTTTATTGGCGCGATTATCGCGGACGGCTGGCTCGGGAAGTATAGGACGATTCTTTATCTCTCCATCGTTTATTGCTTCGGCCATTTCGCGCTCGCCTTGATGGATACATCGTTCGGGATGCACATCGGCCCGCGCTGGATGCTGGCCATCGGTTTGCTTCTGATCACGATCGGCGCCGGGGGAATCAAGCCGTGCGTTTCCGCTAACGTTGGAGATCAGTTCGGCGAATCGAACAAGCACCTGCTTTCGAAAGTTTTTGGCTGGTTCTATCTTTCCATCAACTTCGGCTCGTCCTTCTCGATCTGGCTTTGCCCGGTTCTACTCAACGATCCGAAATGGGGACCGCCCTATGCCTTCGGTTTGCCAGGCATCTTTATGGCGATCGCGACTGTCGTATTCTGGCTCGGCCGCAAGAAAATGGTGCACGTGCCCCCGGGAGGCCTGGGATTCTTGAAAGATCTGACCAGCAAGGAAGGCCTCAGCATCCTCGGCCGGATCTGGATGATCTACGCCTTCACGATGATTTTTTGGGCGCTTTGGGACCAGAGCAGCGGCGGCGAGTGGACCCTGCAATGCCAGCATATGGATCTGCGCATGAATCTGTATTTTTTCGGAATCACTTTCTTGCCCGAGCAAGTGAACGTGGTGAACGGAATTCTGATCCTCGTCATGATCCCGCTCTTTAACTACTGGCTCTACCCGCTGATTAGCCGCGTCTTCCCGCTCACGCCGTTGCGCAAGATCGGTATCGGACTATTTCTGACGGCGCTCTCCTTCGTCGTGATCTGGTGGATTCAACTTCAGATCGACCACGGTGGCCAGCCCAGTGTCTGGTGGCAGATGCTCGCCTATGTCATCCTGAGCGCCGGCGAAGTCATGGTCTCGATTACCGGCCTGGAATTCTCCTACACCCAGGCGCCTAACCGGATGAAGAGCTTGCTCATGGCGATGTGGCTTCTCTCCATCGCGCTCGGAAATCAAATCCCGTCGCTCATTAGTTTCTTCCTTCCGAAATTGAAAGCGGCGGGCCTGAATCTGGAAGGTGCGAATTATTTCCGGTTCTTTACCTACCTGATGCTCGTTACGTCGATCATCTACATTTTCGTCTCGCGCCATTACAAGGAGCGGACTTATCTGCAATCCCAGGTGCCGGAAGAACCTCTCTTGGCGGCCGGCACTCCGACCTAATCAAGCTATGAAACTCGTTACCTTTTTTCTCGCAGGTGCGGTGTCGTTGTCGGCCACCAATTTGTTGGCCACGCCGGAGGACGATCGATTCCAGAAAGTGGCGAAGGATTACATCGAAGGACTGTTGCAATCGAATCCGGAATTCGCCACCGAGCTGGGCGATCACCGGTTTGATGACAAGCTTACGGATTATTCCGACGCCGCCGTCGCGAAGGAATTGGCGCGGGCCAAGGAAGCGCGTCAGCAACTCGAACAATTCAGCGATCTCACGAAGCTAACCGGCGCGAACAAGGTCGATGTCCGCCTGCTCAAGGACAACATCGATAACGAAATCTTTGACATCGAAGAATTGAAGGAGCGCGAATGGAATCCGCTGATTTATAACCAGAGCCTCGCCAACAGCCTTTATCTCCTGGTCGCGCGCGATTTTGCGCCGGCCGAGCAGCGCGCGGCGAGTATCCGCGCGCGGATGGAGAAAATTCCGGCGGTCATTGCGCAGGCCAAGGCGAACTTAAAAAATCCGCCGCGGGTTAATACGGAGACGGCCATCGATCAAACCACCGGGTCCATTCCCCTGATCAAGGAAGGTCTGAACGAGACGCTCGATAAAGCGCCCAAAATCAAGGCGGACCTCAAACCGTTGCAGGAGAAAGCGATCGCCGCGTTAAACGATTACAAGACCTGGCTGCAGAACGATCTTCTCCCGCGCTCCACTGGCGATTTCCGCATCGGCGCGGACAAATTTCGGAAGAAACTACGCTTCGCGCTCGCGTCCGACATGTCGATGGAAGATCTCATGAAAGCGGCGCGCGCCGATCTCGAGCAGACGCAGAAGGCCATCTACGAAACCGCGCTGCCGCTCTACAAGAAGCAGTTTCCTAATGCTGACGCCGCGACGCTCGCGGACCGAAAAAAGGTTACGGCCGCAGTGCTCGACAAGCTGGCGGAACAGCGCCCCACCGACGACACGATCGTCGGTTATTCTAAGACGGTTCTAAAAGAAGCGACCGATTTCGTGAGGGCGAAGAACCTCGTGACGGTGCCGAATACCCCGGTGGACATCGTCGTCATGCCCGAATTCAAGCGCGGACAGGCTATCGCTTACTGCGATTCGCCGGGCGCTCTGGAGAAGAACGGGAAGACCTTCTTCGCCGTCGCGCCCACGCCTAACGACTGGAACCAGCAGCGCAAAGATTCGTTCTTCCGGGAGTATAACAACTACATGATCCGCGATCTGACCGTGCACGAGGCAATGCCGGGCCATTACCTGCAGCTCGCCCATTCAAATGAGTTCAAGGCGCCGACCCTCGTTCGCGCGATTTTCCAAAGCGGAACCTTCATAGAGGGCTGGGCCGTGTACACCGAACAGATGATGGCCGAAGTCGGTTATGGCGGAGCGGAAGTGAAAATGCAGCAGCTCAAGATGCGGCTGCGAGTGATCTGCAACGCGATCATCGATCAATCGATTCACGCCGGGAACATGAGCGAGCAGGAAGCGCTCGACGTGATGATGAAAGAAGGATTTCAGCAGGAAGGCGAAGCCGTCGCCAAATGGAAACGCGCGCGTCTCAGCTCCTCGCAACTCTCGACTTATTTCGTCGGCGTGACCGAGCATCTCGCGCTGCGCGAACAGGCCAAGGCCCGAGATGGCGCGAAGTTCGACCAGAAGAAATACAACGACACCGTCCTTTCGTTCGGCAGCCCGCCCGTGAAATACGTGCGCGAGATGATGGGATTGTAGCTCCCACATTTTGGAGAATCCCACCAACTCATTTTTTCTCCGTCGATCGCTACCTTGATCGTGCTGGCGGCGTGAAAGCGCCGGCCCGCATTGAGGGCGAAACGAAAGCCGGTCTCGTAATCGAGGAGCGCGACCGCGAACGCGACGGCGTTGCTTTCGCTCATGATGCGATCGCACGCGCTCCGCGGCATCTCGGTCTTCTCCTGTTGGTCCATGGTAGCGGCCTGCTATTTACAACGGAGATGAAGGGTCGCAAAGTCCGCCATGCTCAGCGTGGCTACCTGGATTCGACCGAAGGACGAGAAGTGGTTTCGTCGCGCCTTCGCGCAGCATCCGAAGGTGCGTCTCTGGAACGCAATGAACGAAGAGGTGCCGTTAGAAAAAATGGATGGCCTGCTCTTGAGCGGTGGGCCGGATGTCGCTCAGGAATTTCTTAAGCAGCCCGTGCCCGATCCTTCCGTGCTCGATACTGATGCAGATCCAAAACGCGATCGCTGGGAGTTTGCCGCGACGGAAAATGCGCTCGCGCGTCGTCTACCGATCTTCGCCATCTGCAAAGGCATGCAGCTCTTTAACGTCGCGCTCGGCGGGACGCTGCACCTGGATATTCCCGGGCACGACGCGCCGGAAATGCGCGATCATAATATTCAACCGCTCCGCACCGACACCGCCGCGACGCATCGCCTCGACAAGGTGAACAGCTCGCATCACCAGGCTGTCGATCGGTTAGGCGATGGACTCGAAGTGGAAGCGTGGTGCAAGACCGACGACATCATCGAGCAGATGCGGCTGCGCGATTATCCTTTCGCACTGGCCGTGCAGTACCATCCCGAACGCGGCGAAGGTTATGAGGAATTGTTTGCCGATTTCGTCGCGCATCTGAACAACTCCGCGAAACAATTTGGACAGGATTAACGGGATTGGAATTCAAAACAAAAAATCCTGTTAATCCTGTTAATCCTGTCTGTCCCCGATCAGACTGCCATTGATGTCCACGCCGCAAAACACCATCGCGATCGTTTACGATTACGACCAGACGCTCAGCCCCAGCTACATGCAGGACGAGACGGTCTTTCCGGCGTTCGGCATTAACCCCGAGAGTTTTTGGCGGCGTTGCTCGGAGCTGGTCCGCGACAACGGCTACGACAACGAGCTCGCCTACATGAAGGTGCTCCTCGACACCCTCGGGATGGACCGGCCCACTAACGCCGCCTTGAAGTCGTTAGGCGCGAAGCTGAATTTTTACAAAGGCATCCCGGAAATGTTCGAGGAGTTCCAGAACGGCTTGCTCAACGAGGACCAGGTTGGGCATGGCATTTCGGTCGAGCATTACATCATTTCGTCGGGCCTGAAGGTCCTGATCGATGGCAGCCGGTTGCGGCCCTACGTGCGCGCAGTTTTCGGCTGCGAATTCGATGTGGACGAGCAAGACCGGATCGCGTTCCCGAAGCGCGTCATCAGTCACACCCAGAAAACCCAATACCTCTTCCGCATCAACAAGGGCCTGCTCGATATGTCGCAGGACGTGAACGATCACATGGACGCGGACGTCCGGCCGATCCCGTTCCCGAACATGATCTACGTCGGTGACGGCCCGACCGATGTGCCGTGTTTCACAGTGATGAAAAAAAATGGCGGTGAAGCGATTGCCGTTTATAACCCGGACGACCCGGCGCGCATTGGCTTCAAGAAATGCTACCAACTCTCTACTCATGCCGATCGAGTGAAGCACATTGCGCCGGCCGATTATCGACCGAAAACGCATTTGCGGATGCTGTTGGAAGAGATGGTCGAAGAGATCGCCAATCGAATTGTTTCGCAGCGGAAATCGGCGATTGAGACCGGCACGGTCCGCGCGCCGAAACATTAGGAGGACAGGCATCCTGCCTGTCTCGGCCAGCAGGCTTCCAGCCTGTTGCTTTGGAGGCTCGGCGGACAGGCAAGATGCCTATCCTCCGCGATAGACGCAGCGGGCGGTGGGCGTTTCGTGGATCACGATCTCGCACAGACCGGGACAGAGCGGTTGAAGTTTCTGCCAGAACCACGCCGCCATGTTTTCGATCGTCGGATTTTCGAGCCCGGCAATTTCGTTGAGATACGAATGGTCGAGCTTCTGAATGAGCGGCTTCATCGCCGCGCCGATCTCAGCGTGATCGTAGAACCAACCCGTCGTTGGATCGGCGTCGCCTTCGACCGAGATCTCGACTTTGAAACTGTGCCCGTGCATGCGCCGGCACTTGTGGCCCTCGGGCGCGTTCGGCAGCGTCTGGGCCGCTTCAAAATTAAAATCCTTTGTTAGGTGAACTCGCATCGCCGTGAAAGTCGCATCGCTCTCCGCTGCTGTCATCCCGCGCCGCGCAGTCGTGGGGGAATGGAGTTATGGAGTCACACGCCGCGCTTGGTCGGCGTCCAGATGAACTTGTGCATCTGCAATTGGAACCGCACCGGGAGCCGGTCCGCGAGAATCCATTCCACGATTTCGCGCGGATCGATCCGGCCAAAGATCGGCGAAAACAAAACCGCGCGGCATCGCGACACCAGCGCGTGCTGCTCCACCTGTTCCCGCGACCATTCGTAATCTTCCCGTGAACCGATCACGAACTTCACCTCATCGCGCGGCGTGAGATGCTCGATGTTCGAGAAAAGATTGCGCTCGCTCTCACCGCTCCCCGGCGTTTTCAAGTCCATGATCCGATGGACGCGCGGATCGACCGCCGAAATATCATGCGCGCCGCTGGTTTCGAGCAGAACCGTGTGACCGGCATCCGCGAGCATGGTCATGAGCGGTAGCACATTTTTCTGCAGGAGCGGTTCGCCTCCGGTGATTTCGACGACCGGGCACTGAAACGCTGCCACCGCCGCCGCGATTTCATCGAGCGTTTGTTTTTTCCCCTCGTAAAACGCGTATTCGGTATCACAATACGTGCAGCGCAGATCGCAAAACGTCAGCCGGACAAAAACGCACGGCTCGCCCGCCCAGGTGCTCTCTCCCTGGATCGAGTGGTAGATTTCGTTAATCGTTAGCGTCTTCTCTCCGGGCTCTTTCATTGGACGTTGAACGTTGGACGTTGGACGTTTCCGCCCGACAACCTAGGCCCGCCCCGATGCAAAATCGAATCCAGCAATGCTTTGAAGCGCTTCGTGCAAATAACGAAAAAGCTTTCATTGCCTACATCTGCGCCGGCGATCCGAGTCTTGCGAAGACCGTCGATCTCGCTCTCGCCCTCGAAAAAGCCGGCACTGACATTCTCGAACTCGGCGTGCCGTTTTCCGATCCGCTAGCCGATGGGTTGGTTAACCAGCTCGCCGCGCAACGCGCGCTCGAAGCGGGCGCCACCGTCCAAGGCGTGCTCGATTGCGTCCGGCAAATCCGTCAGCGCTCGCAAATGCCGATCGTCCTCTACACTTATATGAACCCGATTTTTCAATTCGGGTTCGACCGTTTTCACAGCGAGGCTTGCGCCGCCGGCGTGGATGGGCTCTTAATTCTCGACCTTCCTCCAGAGGAAGACCTCGAGCTGGAAACCGGCGGGCTCTTGCACATTCGATTGATCGCGCCGACTACTCCGCCCGCGCGAATCCAAAGCATCTGCGCTCGTGCGGCCGGCTTTATCTATTACGTTTCGCGCGAAGGCGTCACGGGCGTGCAAACCAGCGTCGTCTCATCACTCGGCGAACGCGTCGGACAAATTCGCCAGCACACGAAATTGCCAATCGCCGTTGGCTTCGGAATTTCGAACGCGGAACAAGCCCGCGAAGTCGCGCAAGCCGCGGACGCGATCGTCGTCGGTAGCGCCATTGTGCAGAGAATTGGCGAATCCGTCGCGCCGGATCGAATCACCGAATTTGTCACGTCGCTTGTCGCCGCGGTGAAGGGGCCTTGATCAGCGCAGTGTTAAAAGCAATTTCGCCGCGGAGAAAAGGTTCAGCGCTGAAGTGATGGCCGATCAGGATAAGGCAGGAGGGCGTCGCCCTCACATGCCGCATTTGGTCCGGGCTTCGTCGTAGCTCGAGCGGGTGCTCAACAAGCTCGAGAGATATTTGTCCACGGACGGCGTCTGGAATACGCGCGATAAATTCGCGGGCGAATCGAGCCGCGAAAAAATCGCATGCACGATTTTGCTCCGCGGCACGCTCTTCTCGCCGTACCCGGCCGGAATGTTGCTCGACCAAAACTTGACGTAATCGGTCCCGAACTTGTTTTCCATTCCAAGATAAATGACTGAGTGGCCGTGTTCCGCGCGGCCGACTTCGGGTGACCAGAAAATCTTCATGAAGTCTCCCGGTTGCGCATTCGCGAAATCGTCGAAGTTCTGCCCCAAATCCATTTCGTGGAAAAGCCGGGCGGTGCCAGGGCCGTTCGCATTCCATCGGCCCCAGATGCCTTCGCCATCGCGCTGATTGCGAATCAGCAGACTCTCGAGCGTGGCGTGATCCAGATTCAAAGCGCCGCGCGCGCGCAGCGCTTCGATCGTTTTGATGAAGACGAGATAGGTCGCGCCGGAGCAGTAGCTTGGTGACGCCGCATCGGGCACGACGGAAAAAATGCCCGACTCGAAATGCGCGGCAGATTGGAGGCGAATGGTCGCGACGCGCGAAGCGGAATAGCGTCCGCCCGATGGCATGGTGCGGATTTGGTCGAGAATAACGCCGTTATAACGGCCGGGCGCCCGCTGGGCCAGGCTGAGCTGCTCCGTGCAAAAAAACAACGCCAGCGCAACGACGATTCTCAAGTTTGTGTTCAAGACTAGCGACACAGATATAACTCCAACGTCTCGGCGGCAACTACGCCGCCGCTCAATTTGGCATTGCCGTGAGATTGTGGTAACCAACTGCCCATGCTGCGTTTCACGAAAATGAACGGCGCGGGCAACGATTTCGTCATGATCGATAATCGCGCGGGCGATTTGCAATTAGCCGCCGAGCAGATCGCGAAAATTTGCGATCGGCATCGCGGTGTCGGCGCTGACGGCGTGCTCGTGCTCGAGCGGCCGACGAACGGCGCGACTTTTCGCATGCGTTATTACAATGCCGACGGCGGCGAAGCGGAAATGTGCGGCAATGGCGCGCGTTGTTTTGCCCGGTACGCGAGCCATGTCGCCGGTCCGGTGGAAAAACTTTCGTTCGAGACGCCGGCCGGCGTGATCGGCGCCGATCTCCAAGGCGAGCTGGTTTGCCTGCAAATGAGTGAGCCGAAAGATTTGCGGCTGGGAATCAAAATTCCGTTAGGCGATCGCACGCTTGCCGCGCATTTCGTGAACAGCGGCGTGCCGCACGTGGTCGTCCCGGTGGACGATCTGGAAAACGTGGATGTCCGCGGAATCGGGTCCGCGGTGCGCCATCACGAACTGTTCGCACCCAAGGGCGCGAACGTAAATTTTCTGAAACGCCGTGGTGAACGGCAAATTTCCATTCGCACCTATGAGCGCGGGGTTGAAGACGAAACTTTGGCTTGCGGGACTGGCGTGGTGGCGAGCGCGCTCATCTTCGCCGCGACCGAGCGGGTCGATGGCCCGATCGGAGTGGTGGTGCGCGGCGGTAACGAATTGAAGGTGGGCTTCGACAAGAAAGGCGACAAATTTCAAAATGTCACGTTGACCGGCCCGGCGGATTTTGTTTTCGAAGGAACGATCCAGCTCTGAGTGGCAGGATTTATTAGCCACGGATTGACACGGATAAACACGGATGTAGGAGGCAAGGCGTCCGTTGAATTTTGAATCCGTGTTTCATCCGTGTAAATCCGTGGCCTGAAATTAAAGATGTTTAGAGGAACCTACACAGCGCTCGTTACGCCGTTTCGCGATGGAGAGATCGACCTGACCGCGCTCGAAGAATTGATCGAGGGGCAAATCGCCGATGGAGTTTCTGGCGTGGTCGCAGTTGGAACCACCGGGGAGTCGCCGACTTTGTCCGAGGACGAGCGGGAACAGGTGATCCGCATTGCCACGGAAATGGCGAAAGACCGTTGCCAGGTCCTGGCCGGCACCGGATCGAATTCGACGCGTCATGCGATCGCGGCGACGCAAGCGGCGGAGAAGATCGGCGTGGATGGCGCGTTGGTCGTGGCGCCTTATTACAACAAGCCGAGCCAGGAAGGTTTGTTCCGCCATTTCCAGGCGATCGCGCAGGCGACCGCGTTGCCGATCATGCTCTACAATATTCCCGGCCGCTGCGGCGTGGACATCGGTCCGGAAACGGTGGAGCGGCTCGCGATGGATTGCGCGAACATCGTTGCCATCAAGGAAGCGAGCGGAAGTGTCGACCGGGTCAGCCAGTTGCGCGCGCGGTTACCGGAAGCCTTTACGATTCTGAGCGGCGACGATTCGCTCACCCTGCCGTTTCTGGCGGTTGGTGCGGTCGGCGTTGTCAGCGTCGCGTCGAACTTATTTCCGGCGGAAGTCTGCTCGATGGTCCAGGCCTTTCGAGCCGGCGATACAAAAAGTGCCCGCGACATGCATTTGAAAATGTTGCCGATTTTCCGGGACCTGTTCATCGAACCGAATCCCGTGCCGGTGAAAACGGCGCTGGCCTGGCGCGGGGCGATGTCGGCCGAATGCCGGTTGCCGCTCTGCGAAATGACGGATGCGAACCAGGCGCGGCTGCGCAAGACGCTGGAGGAATTCGCGGCCAATGGTTAGTCGATGACATGAACGCCGTCCGCATCCTGCTGGTCGGTGCGAAAGGGCGCATGGGGCGGGCCGTTGCCGCTGCTGTCGAGAAACAGGCCGACCTCAAACTCGTCGCCGAACTCGATCAAGGCGATGACTTGAAAGCGAACGTGGGAGATTGCGATGTGGTGGTCGATTTCAGCCACGCCAGCGCAACGCCGCAGATTTGCGGTGCATGTTTCGACGCGGGCAAACCGCTCGTTACCGGCACCACCGGCCATTCGCCCGAACAACGCGCGGAGATGGCCAAAGCGGCAAAGTCGATCGCGATTGTGTTGGCGCCCAACTTCAGTGTCGGAGTAAACGCTCTTTTTTGGTTAACGCGAAAAGCGGCGGAGCTGCTCGGCCCGGATTTCGACCCCGAGATTGTCGAGATCCATCACCGGCTGAAAAAGGATGCGCCCAGCGGAACGGCGAAGCGATTGGCGGAGATTTTGTGTGAGGCGAGAAATCTCGAT
This sequence comes from Chthoniobacterales bacterium, assembly GCA_003244145.1. Lineage (GTDB taxonomy): Bacteria > Verrucomicrobiota > Verrucomicrobiia > Chthoniobacterales > UBA10450 > AV80. Next base: position 13,478 of record QHBM01000056.1, on the reverse strand, counting down.
GCCGGAAAAAATCTCACGCATGGCCGCGAAGGAATGATCGGCGAGCGGCCGGCCGGAGAAATTGGCGTTCACTCAATTCGCGGCGGTGACGTCGTCGGAGACCACACCGTGATTTTCGCGGGAGAGGGCGAGCGGCTCGAACTTATGCACAAAGCTTCCAGTCGGGAAACCTTCGCTGCCGGCGCGCTGCGCGCGGCGCGGTGGGTCGTCGACCAGCCTCCGGGCCTTTACAGCATGGAAGATGTACTTGGACTGTAGCTGGGGTCGCCGACCCCGGCGGCGAGGACGTTTCCTACGCCGCGATCAACGATCGCGGCTACAACGAAGATGAGAGCCGGCGTGGCGCTGGGCACGAATCTCGGAGACCGCTTGTCGAATTTTCGCAAAGCGCGCCAGGAAATCGAAGCGCTGGATGATGTGGCGGGACCGGTGCTGGCCTCCGCTATTTACGAAACCGAGCCGGTCGGATGTAAACCGGGCGCGCCGAAATTTCTAAACGCCGTGATTGAATTCAAATATGCCGGTTCGCCGCAGGAATTGCTGAGCCGGCTCGGAGCGATCGAGTGTTCGCTGGGCCGGCCCGCTCAGCACGAGAAGAATAGTTCGCGTCCCATCGATCTGGACTTGCTCTATTTCGGCGACGCGGAAATTCAGGTGCCCGGTCTTCGTTTGCCGCATCCGCGCATGATGGAGCGCCAGTTCGTTCTCAGGCCGCTGGTCGATATTCGGCCGGACTTGATTCTGCCCAAACAGACCAAAACAATCCGGGCGCTGGTGGCGCGGTTGCCCGAGGAACCGGCGGTGGTGCGTTTCGAGGCGGAGTGGTAGGATCGATCCTAATGCAGCAATTTCGCGAGAAGAAGGAGCGCGGTGAACGGATCACGGCCTTGACCGCGTACGATTATCCCACGGCTCGTTTGCTCGACGAAAGCGGCATCGACCTCATTCTGGTCGGCGATTCGTTAGGCATGGTCGTGCTCGGTTACGAAGACACCACGGAAGTCACGCTGGGGGAAATGGTGCATCACACCCGAGCGGCGGCCCGCGGCGTCAAGCGCGCGTTTTTGACGGGCGACCTTCCCATCAACACTTACGATACTCCTGCCCAAGCCGTCGCAACGGCGCGGGCACTTGTCGATGCCGGCGCACAATCGGTGAAACTCGAAGGCGGGCTAAGTCATGTGCGCCAGATCGAGGCGATCATCGCGGAGGGGATTCCGGTCATGGGCCACATCGGAATGCTGCCGCAAAGCGTGCGCGAAGAGGGCGGCTACAAAGTAAAAGGGCGGACACAGAACGAGGCGGAAGCGCTCCTGCGCGACGCGGAGGCCGTGGAAAAAGCGGGCGTGTTCGCGGTCGTGCTTGAAATCGTCAGTCCCGAAACCGCGCGGCAAATCACGAACGCGCTCAAGATTCCGACGATCGGGATCGGCTCAGGCCAACATTGCGACGGACAAATTCTGGTCACGCACGACCTGATCGGTTTGTTCCCGTGGTTCACGCCGAAATTCGTTTCCCCGGAGGCGCATGTGGCGGATGAAATTCGCAAGGCGGTGCAAGTGTTTATCGGACGGACGAAAGCCGGCGGCGTCTGACTTGCACCTACACGCTGGAGCTGGCGCCTGCGCGTTTGACAACAACGTCAGCCTGCCGGTTCGTTTCCCTAGTTAGATGAGAACTTCCGAGTTCACGGATTACGACGAAGCACTGTTGCAGGGGAACAAACAGCGCAACTGGCTTTTGGTCGGGCTCATGATCTCGCTCGCCCTGCACGGCGCTCTCTGCGGTTATTTTTACCGGACGAATTTCATCTCCACGGACATTCCGCTGGAGCAGCGCATCCCGATTCCCACCTTCAAGGTGAAGAACCTTGAGATGCAGCAGCTCGATAAGCCGAGCGTCGATCAGACGAATCCCGCGGCCAAGCCGGACCCGGACAAGACCGATGTGCAGTTGCCGGATGAAAAGAAATCGTTCGACCAGCTTTTGGACGACGTGCACGCGAGCGCGGCCTTGCCCGATGACACGCGCGATGTTCTTCCCGACAAGCCGCAGGTGGATCAATCGAACGCCAACTCCGTCTTGACAGAAATCGAGCAAAGCACGGCGCAGACGCTTTCGAAAAGTCCCAACGCCACGCGCGAGCAAAATCTCATGACCGATTCCGCGACTTCCGGCCGACCGCAGCCGGCCTTGACCGGGACCGAGCTGGCCACGAGCACGACGATCAAACGTCCGAATACCTTCACCAAACTGCCCGGCGACAGCGCCGGACCGAACCGTGGCCGCACGCCGGGCTTCAGCGATCTCGATTCGCTTCTGGCGCAGAAAGGTCCACTCGGCTCGGGGACGCAAATGCGGCTGCCCGACGATCAGACTTTTGGTTACGACAGCACGGAATTATTGCCAAGTGCGATCAGCCAATTGCAAAAACTCGGCACGCTGATCAAACGCAATCCGAAGGCGAAGTTTTCCGTCGAAGGCTACACCGATTCGTTTGGGCCGCCCGATTACAACCTTGAGTTGAGCCAGCGCCGCGCCGACACCGTTAAACAATATCTCGTGGATGTGATGGGAATTAATCCGGCGCAGATCAACACGCGCGGCTTCGGTTCGACGAAATTCCTGGTGCCGCCGCGGCCCATCGCCGGCCCGCAAGACGAGCAGGCCGAGATCCAGCGCCAGCAACCAAACCGGCGCGTTGTCATCGTAGTGCACACCGACGCGAGGTGAGCGCGCGGATCACCAATTCTTGATCCAGCGCGTCGAGTCGGTTTCGTTCGCCGTGCTCCAAAGGTCGAACGTCGGATTGTAACCCTTCGCTGAATTTCCCTGGTAAGCAGTCGAATACCCGTAGCTGTTGCCGAACGGATCTTTGATATGGCTGAGACCGACAATCTTGCCACTGGAATCCTTGATGAGCGCAAGGACGGATTCCTTGAACGCGAAATAGCTTTTGTTTCCCGGGTCCGTCGAAAGGTTCAGATCGAAATCGCCGCTCAGTTGCTCGTATAGATATCGGCTTGTGTCTTGGTATATCTGCGTCGTCGAATCCACGTCACTGCGTGCATCGATCTCGTCTGTTCCCTTCGCGGCAACCGGATAGACTGGAGTTCCGCTCGGAGGCACCGCAGTAGATTTCCCTCTCGGATAAATCCCATTATCTGCTTTGTAATTCTCCAACGCCGCCGACATCGCGGCGATCTCGGCTTCGGCGCGTGAGCGCGCGCCTTTCTTTTGGACGTAACTCGAAGTCGCGAGAATCACTCCGGCCAGGATGATGATGATCGCCATCACGATCAGCAATTCGACGAGAGTAAAAGCGCGCTTCCGCTCCGGCCGTGACGTCCTTCGCATCTCGATCACGACTGCTGCTGCAATCCGCTGATGATGCTGATCAATGGCATGAACAGCGCGATGACAATAGTGCCCACGACTAACGCCAGAAACACGATCATGATCGGCTCGAGCATGGAAGTGAGGGCAGCGACCGAGTTGTCCACTTCATCGTCGTAAACCTCCGCGATCTTCAGGAGCATTTCGGGCAACTGGCCGGTCTCTTCCCCCACGTCGATCATGCTGATGACCATCGGAGGAAAGGCGCCGCTCGCTTCCAGCGGCAGCACAATCGATTCGCCTTCTTTCACGCTGTCGTGGACCTGCGAGATGGCGCGCGCGATGACGGTGTTGCCGGCGGTTTCGCGCGTGATGTTGAGCGCTTGCAGGATCGGCACACCGCTGGTGACGAGCGTTCCGAGCGTGCGCGAAAATCGCGAGATCGAAGTTTTCCGGACCAAATCACCGAAGAGTGGCGCGCGCAGTTTGACCCGATCAAGCATTATTTTTCCAGCCCGCGTCCGCGCGGCGAGTTTGTAACCGATGATCAGGGCAGCCACGATTCCGAGCAAGATTGCCCACTGATTCTGCATGAAATTACTCACGCCGATGACGAAGCGCGTGATGGTCGGCAGCGGCTTGTCGCCGAGCATGTCGTGAAAGATCGCCTCAAACCGCGGCACGATGAAGATCATGAGGAAAGTCATGATCGCCACGGCCAGCACCAGCACGATGAGAGGATAGACCATCGCGGCGACGACTTTGTTTTTGATCTTCTGCGCTTTTTCCTGAAACTCGGCCAGCCGCGTCAACACCACTTCGAGCACACCGCCGAGCTCACCGGCTCGGACCATGTTCACATAAAGGTCGTTAAACAGACGCGGATGTTGCGAGAGCCCTTCTGAAAACGTGCTGCCGCCCTGCACCGAATCGGCCAGCCCGTTGATCGTCTTTTTCAAAACCGGATCGCGTTCCTGTTTGGCGAGGACGTTCAGTCCGCGAAGGAGCGGAAGCCCGGCGTCGATCAGCGTCGCGAGCTGCCGGGTGAAGATCATCATAACTTTCGGCTTCACCGTTTTCTTTTGAAAGAGGACGATGTTCTTGCCGCGGGGGGCGCGCTCCGCCCGAGGCTCTTTGACCGTTCGACGTTCGGCCTTTCGGTCCGCCACCGCGCCCTGGCCTTCCTCGTAAACGTTGGTGGGGAAATAGCCGGCCTGCCGCAACTGGCCGATCGCTTCGTTGCTCGAAGCCGCATCGACCAAGCCGGTCATCTCCTGGCCGCGAGCGTCGAGAGCGATGTAGGTGTAGCGCGGCATATTTAAGCCGCAGATTTACACGGATGAAACACGGATTGAAGCAAATCCGCTTTAGATCCGTGAGAATCCGTGTTCATCCGTGGCTCATGTATATTTGAGCACTTCTTCGATGGTCGTGTCGCCGGCGAAAATGCTGCGCAACCCGTCCTGCCGCAGCGTCACCATGCCGAGCTCGACCGCTTTTTCCTTCAACGTCACGTTGGGCGCCCGCTCATTAATCAATTCGCGCAACGGATCGGTGATCTTCATTAATTCGTAGATGCCCTTGCGCCCTTTGTAGCCGGTTTGGTTGCACGCGTCGCATCCTTTGCCGTAGTAAAAATTCTTCGCGCCGATGTCGCGGCGCGTGAGACCAAGTTGCGCTAAAAGCGTTTCGCTCGGTTGATAGGTCGTGCGGCATTGCGGGCAGATGCTGCGCAGTAAACGCTGGCCGAGCACGGCTTCGAGCGTTGAGGAAATAAGAAACGGCTCCACCCCCATATCGATCAACCGCGTGATCGCCCCCGGCGCGTCGTTCGTGTGCAGAGTGGTGAAGACAAGATGTCCGGTCAGGGACGCCTGGATGGAAATTTGCGCCGTCTCCAGGTCCCGCGTTTCGCCGACCATAATCCGGTCCGGGTCCTGCCGCAGAAACGCACGGAGCACTCGCGCGAAGGTGAGCCCGATCGCTTCATTCACCGGCACCTGCACGATTCCTTCCAGGTCGTACTCGACCGGTTCTTCCGCGGTCAGCAATTTCGAATCGATCGTGTTGATCTTGCGCAAACAGGAATAAAGCGTCGTGGTTTTCCCGGAACCAGTTGGCCCCGTGACGATGAAAATGCCGTTGGGGCGATCGATGACTTCGATGATGTAATCGCGGATATAATCGGGGAGGCCGAGCGCTTCGAGGTCGAGATTGACCGTGGAGCGATCGAGCACGCGGAGGACGACGCTCTCGCCGAATTGGGTCGGGAGCGTCGAGACGCGAAGATCGACGCTGCGGCCGGCGATATTTTTTTGGATGCGTCCATCCTGCGGCAGCCGGCGTTCCGCGATGTTCATGTTCGCCATCACTTTTACTCGCGAAATAACCGGGAGCGCGAGATGCCGTGGCGGCGGCGCCATTTCGTAAAGCGCGCCATCTACCCGATAACGAATCTTGAATTCGTTTTCGAACGGTTCGAAGTGGATATCGCTCGCGCGGTCCTGGATGGCCTGGAACAGGATCAGATCGACGAAGCGAATGATCGGCGTGGCGTTGGCTTCCGCTTCAACCGCTGACGCGCTTTGGTCCGTGCCGCGGAGCGAAAGCAGCTCGCCGGTTTCGCCGAGCTGCTTCAGGATGTCCTCCATGCTCGAGCTGTCGGTGCCGTAATAGCGTTTGATCCGTTCTTCGACTTCGCCGGCGGGCGCGACGACGACGTGCACATCTTTTCCGAGCGCAAAGCGCAGATCTTCGGCGGCGCGCAAATCCAGAGGATCGGCCAGCGCGACGCTGAGCGTGTTATCGCTCGCCGCGACCGGCAGCGCGCGATGGAGCCGCGCCAGACCGGCGGGAATCAACCGCAGGATTTGGGGCGCGATCTCTTCGGGCAGCTCGAAAAAATCGGTGCCCAGCGCGTCGGCGATGACCTGATAAAATCCGCGCTCATCGACGAAGCCGCTATCGATCAAAGCCTGCTCGATGTTTTTGCCGTTCAGGTTCGCTTCCTGCAAGACGTCGTCCACCTGCGACGTCTGAAGCACGTGCTGCTCGACAAAAAGATCGGCGACCTGTTGCGCGTTCATTTAGGTAGGGGCGATTGACCCCAATCGCCCGGGGATGCCGCGACGCCGATCATGCGGGCGATTCGGTGAATTGCCCCTACCTGAAATCGGCGCCATGGACGGGTGTTCATCGATAAAACTAATTCACGTCTCCGAGCGTGATCGAGATCACTTCCTCCGCGGACGTAAGCCCCCCGAGCACTTTGCGGACGCCGTCTTCGCGCAATGTCCGCATGCCCAGCTCCCGCGCCCGTTGCCGTAAACTGAGCGTCGATCCGCGATTGTTGATCAGGTGGCGCACGTCGTCGTCGATAATGAAAATCTCGAAGATCCCCATGCGGCCTTTGTAACCGGTCTGGCGGCATTCGTCGCAACCGAGCGGTTTCATGACCTGCGCATCGCTTATTTGCGACGGCTCCAGGTTCAAGGCGCGCAGCTCGGTCTCACTCAATTCTCCCGGTTGTTTGCAGTTGGAACAGAGCCGCCTAACGAGACGTTGCGCCATGATCGCGCGCACGGACGAGGCCACCAGGAATCGTTGCACGCCAATATCAACCAGCCGCGCCACGGCCGAGGGCGCGTCGTTCGTGTGCAGGGTGCTGAACACGAGGTGACCGGTCAGGCTCGCGTTCGTCGCGATCGTGGCCGTCTCCAGATCGCGAATTTCGCCGATCATGATGATGTTCGGCGCCTGCCGCAAAATGGAACGGAGCGCGACCGGAAAAGTCATCCCGACGTCCGTGTTCACCTGCACCTGGTTGATGCCGTTCATCTGGTATTCGATCGGCTCTTCGACCGTGATGATTTTGCGGTCCGGTTTGTTGATGAAGTTGAGGCACGAATAGAGCGTGCTCGTTTTGCCGGAACCGGTCGGGCCGGTCACGAGCAGGATGCCGTCGGGCAAGCGCAGCAAGCGCTCGAAGGTCTCCTGGTCGTCGCTGAAAAAACCCAGCTCGGGCAGGCCGAGCATGAGACTCGATTTGTCGAGCACGCGCATGACCACGCTTTCGCCATGGTTGGTCGGGATCGTGGAAACGCGCAGATCGATCGGCTTGCGCGCGATTTTTACCTGGATGCGTCCGTCCTGCGGCAAACGCTTCTCCGCAATGCTCATCGAGCCGGTCATGATTTTTAGCCGGCTGACGATGGCGGATTGCAAACGTTTTGGCGGCGCCTGCATTTCCTGGAGCACGCCATCGATCCGAAAGCGGACCCGGAATTTCTTGTCGAGCGGCTCGAGATGGATGTCGCTCGCGCCGAGCCGATGCGCTTCGATCAGCAGCATCGAAACCATGCGAATAATCGGCGCGTCCGCTTCGTCCGTCGCGCTAATATCGCCGCCCTCGATAATCTCGACGCCGAGATCGACCTCATGACCGATCTGCTCGAGCAGCACGTTAGAAGCTTCATCCGCCGTGCCGTAATATTTGATGAGCGCCTGGCGGATTCTGTCCGGGCTGGCGCAGACCAGCTCGATCTCGCGCTGCAAAAGAAAGCTCAGGCTATCGATCGTATCGATGTCGAGCGGATCGCTGACCGCGACGACCAATCCCGTTTCACCGTAACCAACCGGGATGACTTTGAACCGCCGCGCGTCCTCGGCCCGGATTTGATTAATGATTTCCGGCGGGATCACCTTCGCTGCCAGATCCACCCAATCCATGTGGGCCTGCGCCGCCAGGCTCCGCGACACATCCGTTTCCGAAACGACGCCCTCCTGGACGAGAATGTCGACCACGTTTGTCGTCCCGTTCAATTTCGATCGAGCCTTATCGATCTGCGAGCGAGTCACCAGCCCCGCATCTTCGAGGAGCTTAAGAACGAAATCCTCTTTCGCTTGCACTGGTTAGAAATCGAGACCGCGCTGTGCTGAGTGGCGAGAGTATTGGCCGGTCACAAACGTGTCAACGCCCGCCGGCGCATTGCATTTGGCATCTCCGGGTTCTGCTGCGAGTCTCATTGCCCATTCACTGATCAACTTGGACCGCAATCGTCCGCGAAGATTCATTACCGCACCGTGAGCAAGTTCCCCCGCCTCCTACTTATTCTGGCGCTCTGCGCCGCGCCTCTTCTCGCCGAGACCGCACCGCCCGCGCCGAAAAGCCTGCCCTTCCCGCAAGAGGGCAGCGATCTCAAACCGGATCCCGCCGCGCACTTCGGCACATTGCCCAACGGCCTTCGCTACGTCGTTCTTCCCAATCGCGAACCGAAGGGTCGCGTCTCCTTGCGACTCCTGGTCCTCGCGGGCTCGCTCCACGAGGCGGACGACCAGCGCGGGCTCGCCCATTTTCTCGAGCACATGGCTTTCAACGGCAGCACGCATTATCCGCCGGGCACGCTCGTGGAATTCTTCCAGCGCATGGGCATGAGCTTTGGCGGCGACACCAACGCAAACACCAACTTCGATCGCACCGTTTACCTCCTCGAACTCGCGCACGCGGACGACGCCACTCTCGCGGAAGGCCTGCGCGTTTTTAGTGATGACGCCGGCGGCTTGCTTTTGACGGACGAAGAAATAAACAAGGAGCGCGGCGTGATTCTCTCCGAGAAACGCGTCAGCGATTCTGTCGTCTACCGGACTTTTGTCGCGCAGTTCGAGGCGATGCTGGGCACCACGCTGCTCCCGCGCCGCTTGCCGATTGGAGTTCCTGAAGTGATCACGAAAGCGCAGCGAGAATGTTTCACTAATTTTTGGAACGCCTGGTATCGGCCGGAAAAAATGGCCGTCGTAGTGGCAGGCGATTTCGCGGACGCTGGCGCAGTCGAGAAAATGATCGCGGCAGCATTCGCGGGACTCACGGCACGCGCGCCCGTTCGGCCGGAGCCCTCGTTAGGCGACCTGGCGAAGTTTGACGGTGTGCGCGCTATTTTTCATGCCGAGCCGGAGGCGCCCGCGACGCAGATATCCCTCACGAGCATCACGCCCTACAAGCACGAGCCCGACACCGCGGCGCGCCAAATCAAACGCCTCCCGCGCATGCTCGCCCTCGCGATGCTCGACCGCCGCTTCTCCATCCTGGCGAAGAAAGAGAACGCCCCCATTATCGCCGCGGATGCCGTCGTCTTCGAGCAGTTCAATTTCTTCCGGAGCGCCAATTTCGGCGTTTCTTGTAAAGCCGAGCAATGGACGGCAGCGCTCGCTTTGGGCGAACAGGAGATGCGTCGTGCAATCGAGCAAGGTTTCACGCCAGGCGAGTTAGCCGAAGCAGCGGCCAATTTTTCGAACCATCTCGAGCAGGCGGCGAAGACCGCGCGCACGCGCCATTCGAACCGGCTCGCCGATGAAATCGTGCAGCGTCTTGTTGTAGGCGAAGTGTTCACCACGCCGGTGGACAACCTCGCCCTCCTCAAACCGGCGCTCGATAAGATCACGCCCGCCGATTGTTTGAACGCGCTGAAAGAGGCCTTCGGCACCACGGGCCGGTTTGTCATGGTAACTGGCAACGCGAAAATTTCCGGCGACGCTCCCGCGGCCATCGCCGCCGCCTACAAAGAAGCGCACGCCGTTGCCATCACCGCGCCCGATGCCGATACAAAAAGCGCCTGGGGTTATACCGACTTCGGCGCCGGTGGAGAAATCGCAAAGCGGGAACACGTCGCCGATCTCGATGTCGAACTCGTGACGTTCAAAAACGGCGTCCGACTGAACCTGAAGAAAACCGATTTTGAAGCTGGCCGCATTACCGTGAGAGCGCGCGTTGGCAACGGCGGGATGACCGAGCCAGTTGGTCAGCGCGGTCTGCAGAGCCTCGCATTTGGCACGTTCAACGCAGGCGGTCTCGGCAAACACAGCGTCGATGAACTCCTAAGTCTTTTGGCAGTAAGAACGTGGGCTGGCACTTCGGAATCGGAGGCGACGCGTTCAACTTCAGCGGCGGCACGACACCCGGCGATCTCCTGCTCGAGTTCCAACTCCTGGCGGCACAGATCACCGATGCCGGTTACCGTCCCGAAGCCTTGCGGGTTGCACGGAAGCGGCTGGAACAAGAGTACCTTACTTTCAAACATACTGCCGCCGGTCCGCTCTCGACTGACATCGCGAACCTCATCGCCGATGGCGATCCCCGATTGAGTCTGCCCGCTCAAGAAGTCATGATGGCCCGCAACCTCGACGAGGTGAAAGCCTGGCTAACGCCGCAACTCGGGCATGGCGCGCTTGAAGTGGCGCTCGTCGGCGATCTCGACATCGAAGCTGCGATCGCCGCCGCGGCCAAGACCATCGGCGCGCTCCCGCCGCGCGAGTCGAAGCCCGCGCTTCCTGAATTGAAGAAAGTAAGGTTCCCCGCAAAGCCTTTCACGAAGACCTACGTCATCGACTCCGAGATTCCGAAAGCGTCACTCCTGCTCTATTGGCCCGGCGAGGATGGGCTCGATGCGCGCCGGACTCGCCGACTCAACATGCTCGAGGCGATCTTGAACGACCGGCTTCGGGTGAAAGTGCGCGAGGAACTCGGCGGCACCTACAGCCCGCGCGTGTCGAACCTCGCGAGCGATACGTTCCCCGGTTACGGCTACCTCGTCGCGAGCATCGACGTAGATCCTCCATCGGCCCAAAAGATATCCGACCTCGTCGTTGACCTCGCGGATGAGCTCGCCCAAAAGGGAGTGACCGACGACCAGTTCGAGCGCGCACGTCGGCCGCTGCTCACCGAATATAAAGACTCGGAGCGCACCAACGGTTACTGGGTCGGCGTTCTCGTCCACGCCCAGGAAAAACCTGAGGCGCTCGATTGGGCGCGGACACGACTTTCGGACATCGCTGCGATTACAACAGCCGAGCTCAGCGCGCTCGCGAAAAAATATCTGCCCCGCGACCGCGTTTCCCGCGCCACCATTCTCCCCGCCGCCAAGCCCACCGTGACGCCGTGAATTGGGCCGCACCCTTTTCTGCGCGCTTGTTGTTGAACTTCAGGTTTGGTAAGCTCAAGGCCATGCAGCCTCTCCCCGCGATCTTTTCTGCTCATGACGGATTAGGCCGGAATATCCCGCCCAAACCTTTCTTCTGAACACGATGGACATACCTAACTTCCAAGTTCCCTTGGCGCAGCGTCCAAAGGCCGCGTCGAACGTCCGTCGAGCTAGTCGAAGCGCTGAACATTCAATTGCGTGGAGTGAGCATCACAAGAAGGCTGAAGAGCGCATTCGTATCTTCCATGCCGGTGCGTTTGGCGTCATGCGCGCTCTTCGGATTTCCCCTGAGGGCGTTGATTTCTTGAGCATCCTAGTAAAGGACGCAGGTGGCGCCCAGCACCAGATCGTCGCGCCCGTGTCTCAGTGTTCTTTCAGGCTTTCGATTTTTGTTCCCACATCAGAAGAACCATACGAAAAGATCATATTAGGTTTCGCCGAGGGCCAAAACGTCTGACGGGGCGAGAGGGTGTGTGATAAGTGGGGTTGTCTTGGTTTAAGAGGCTGAGTTGAAAGCTGGTCGGTGCGGAAAAGAGATTTTTCGGCGGAAAAACGCTGGCGCCTCGGCTTCGCCGCAGGAAAGAGCTTGACTCCGATTTTCGCCAGCTTCCTCTCCCGGGGTAGCAGAGCGCAAAAAGGCCTGGGCCGTCCTTTAACTCACCGCGGCCACCAGGTTCTTTACTCCGACCAGGTTGCAGACTCGCTTCAGGTTGTAGGCCAGCACGGTCAGGTTCACTTCCGTGGTCACGTTGCGCTTTCCGCGGGTCAGGAAGTAGTCGTAGCCTAACGAGCGCTTGATCGTGCCAAAGCAATGCTCGATGATCGCTTTGCGCCGCCGCATGATCTTGGGGTTTTTCCTGACCCGCTCCGCCATCGCTTCCTGCACTTCTTCACAGCCCAGGCGCGTAATCGTCCGGTTACCCCGGTTGCGGGTGCATTTGCTTTTCAAGGCACAACTCCCGCACGCGCTCGTGCGGTAGTAGGCGGTGGCGCGGCCTTGCTCGTCGCTCGTAAAGCGGTAAGTCAGGGTTCGCCCGGCCGGACAAGTGTAACAGTTCTTTTGCGGGTCATACCGGAAGCGCTCTTTCCCGTAGAGCCCCCGCGCGGTGTTCGCGCTCGTCAGCGGCTTGGCCACATACGCGGTCACTCCAATCGTGTCGCAGAGCAACACCTCCTTCCCATTGTAGTAGCCTTTATCCGCCACCACGCTCAACTTCTCCGCCCCCAAAGCTTCCTGCGCCTTCAAGGCCATCGTCCCGAGCGCGCCCAGGTCGCTCGTGGTCTGGGTTACTTCTGTCTCCACAATCAAGCTGTGTTTGGCATCGACCGCCGCCTGCACGTTGTAACCAATGGTCGAGCCGCGCCCCATGCTCATGGCCCGGCTGTCGGGATCAGTCAGCGAGACCTGCCCCTTCTCCCCTACCTCTTGGGCCAGAGCTTTTAGCTCCCGCTTGCGCTCTTCCAGGTGCGCGATCTTTTCCTTTAACTCCGCCGCGCTTAAGCGCTCCGGGCAGGCTGCCGCGCTGGCTTCCTCTGCATCGGCATGATCCAACTCCTCCAGGTAACTGCTCACCTTTTTGTCCACCTCCTTGAGCAANNCTGCCACCNNNGCCGCGCTNTAGTTGCGCCCCTTCGCGTTCTGNGCCTTGATCTTNGTNGAATCGATCGCCACCAGCTCNCCTCCGAANANCNCCAGCTTGCGNCANAGCANNGTNAACTCNCGCCCGNCGCTCTTGATCCCAGGGGCGTTGTCCTTGCGGAAGTCCGCGATGGTTTTAAAGTCCGGCCGCAGTTTGCGCAGGAGCCAGATCAGTTCCAGATTGCGCGCCGCTTCCCGCTCCAGCCCGCGGCTCGAGCGGATCCGGTTCAAGTAACCATAAAGATAGAGCCGGAGCAGATCGCCCGGATCATAAGGCGGCCGTCCCGTCTCCTTGAGTTGCGCGTTGCGGAAGCCGGCTTGGGCCAGATCGAGCCCTCTCACGAAGGCATCGATGAAACGCACCGGATTTTCCGGGGCCAGGTAATCCTCCAGCGCTTCGGGCAACAGCAGCACCTCGCCCCGATCACTTCCAGTAATGTAGTTCATCCTGGAGTCGGAGCTTGCCAGACCCGCATCCCTTCCGCTAGAACAACATCATCGGAAACCCCATATACTTTTCACACACCCTC
>QHBM01000113.1 GCA_003244145.1 Chthoniobacterales bacterium | reverse complement strand
ACCTTCCAATCCATCGCGGCCTTGAGCGTGTTCTCGATCGCGAGAGCGCCGCCTTCGATGAAAAGATAACGCTCGAGCGGAAGCGCAGGCGCGACGCGCACGAACGTTTCCACAAAATCCGCATAGGACTGCGAATAAACGTCCGAATTCGCGATCTTGATTTGGGCCGCGCGCAGCAGATCGGCTTTTACTTCGGGTTGCTCGAAATGCGGATGATTGAACCCGATCGGGTTGGACCCGAAAAAACCGTAGAGGTCGATCAGGCGCTGATCGTTGACCGAATTGTAAAGGTACGAGCCGCGGCTTTTCTGGAGGTCGATCACGATCTTGAAGCCGTCGAGGAGGACGTGCCGCTCCAGGCTCTCGAGCACACCGGGGGCGTCGTGGCTCGGTGATTTGCTCTCGCTGGTGCGTGACCGCGATGATGTGCGGCCCGCCTCCGTGAGCACGGACGGCATACTCATCCGCTGAGGTTAACGGGCGCGGCTGATTTGGTCAACCGAGGGGGTCGGAGGTTAGGCTTCCAGCCTGACTCGGTTGACAAGGCTTCAGCCTGTCGTTTTGAGGACGGGCAAAATGCCCGCCAGCCGAGTACCGGCCCATCTCGATGTGCAAACTTGCCGCCGGGCTCGACGACAGCGGCAACATCGTCGGCCTGCACGTGCGCGTGTCAGGCCAGTCGATCAACGCGCAGGTCAATCCGGCCTCAGGCTAGGAGCCTAACCTCCGAGACTCACACGATGCCCTTACGCAGGTTCTCGTGTTTACCGGCGAGCAGCTCTTGCGTGAGATCGTAGCCGCGCTGATCGGCGTTGCGGCTGGTCCCGGCAAAATGATGGTCGATCCGCGAACGCGCGGAACGGCAAAAGTAATGCGCGAGGGAGAGAACTTCCGCGGCCGGCTCGCCCGCATCGATCTTCGATTGCGCGAACGAGCACGTGGCGCTGATCGCGAAAAGCTCTGTCGCCACGCCGACGAAGCGCGAGAGAAGAAGCTGCTCGCGATCGAGCTTCGGCCCGAAACGCATCATGGCGTGGAATAATCCGCGCGCGAGCCGCTTGCTGGTGGAGGCGCCGTAGTTCAAGTAACCGCGCAGATCGGCGTGCAAATGATCGAGGTTGCCAGGATTGCCGCCGAACCACTGCTTCGGATACCAGCGCGTGTAAAACGAGCCGGAGCTGAACATCGATTTGATCCGCGTGGCCATCGGCAACTGAGTGTTGAAGATCGCGCCGCCGACTTTGAGATGCGGATCGAGCGCTTCGCGCGCAATGAAGAGGCGCATGATTTCGCTCGAACCTTCAAAGATGGTGTTGATGCGACAATCGCGCAGGAAACGCTCCACCGCCGTCGGTTCGTCGCCGCGCGCCTTCAATGATTGCGCAGTCTCGTAACCGCGTCCGCCGCGCACCTGCATCGCGTCGTCGGCGATCTTCCAGGTCATTTCGGTGGACCACATTTTGCACATCGCGGTTTCGATCCGCAGATCGCCCGCTTTCCGATCGACCAAAGCCGAAGTCAGGAACGTGATCGCTTCCATCGCGAAAGTGTTGCCGGCCATCTCCGCGATTTTGCCCGCGATGGCGTAATGCTGTCCGATCGGGACGCCCCATTGCACCCGCTCCGACGCCCATTTGCGCGAGATCTCGAGCAGACGCTTGCACAACCCGACGCACGCCGCCGGGATCGTGAGCCGTCCGGTGTTTAACGTCGTCAACGCGACCTTCAATCCTTTGCCTTCGCCGGCGATGATGTTTTCGCGCGGCACACGCACGTCCTTGAAATTGACCACACCGTTGTAGAGCGCGCGCAAGCCCATGAAGTGACAGCGATGCGGCATCGTCAGGCCGGGCGTATCCACATCGACGATGAACGCCGTGATTTGTTTGCGCTCCTTGCCGTTGACGATTTTCGGCGCGGTCTTCGCCATGACGACGAGGACGCCGGCTTTGAGGCCGTTAGTGCACCAGAGTTTTTCGCCATTCAAAATGAAGGCGGAGCCGTCCGGCGTGGGATCGGCCTGCAGACTCATCGTGGCCGGATCGGAACCGGCGTGCGCTTCAGTGAGCGCGAAGGCCGAGATCTCGTGGCGCGCGACCCGCGGCAGATATTTCGCCTTCTGCTCTTCGGTGCCGAAAAGCAGGAGCGGCTGCGGCACGCCGATCGATTGGTGCGCGGAGACCAGCGCGGTCAGGTTCGCGTCCCAACTGCCGAGGAGCATGGCGGCGCGGCCGTAATTGACCTGTGACAGACCAAGCCCACCGTACTGCTTCGGAATTTTGATCGCGAACGCTCCCATCGCGAAAAGTTCGTCGATGTTCTTTTGCGGAATCTCGCCGGTGCGATCGATCTCATCCGCATCGACGTTCTCGTGCAAATACGCTTTCAGCTGCGCGAGGAACTCCGCGCCCGCCGCGCGATCTTCGGCGCTCTGCGAAGGCCACGGAGAAATCCGGTCGAAATCGAAGCGACCGATGAAAAGGTTGCTCGCGAAACTGCCGCGTTCGTCGAGCGGATCGCGGGAGCTTTCCGCCAGGTCGAGCGCGGCCGCTTTGCCCGCCGACATCTTGGACGTGTCGATCACGGAAGCCTGCGTTTGCGGCTCGCCACCGGACGAGTCCGTCCCTCTGGCGGACTTGGCGCTGGTTTCTTCCGCGATCTGTTTTTCCGGCGCTTCGAGCGATGATTTCATATCCAACTGTCGGCAGGGCGACGCTTTGCGGAGCCGGTCGGAATCCCGGCTCGACGGAGTCTCGCCCTACCAATCCTTTCCGTAGAAGGTTGTCCCATTCTGCGCGTGTTGCCGAAGCAAATCGCAAGGCGCGAATTTTTCGCCGGCCTGGGAACGGATTTCCTCCATTTCCGCCACCACCTTTTTCAAACCATGGCTTTCGGCAAAACGCAACGGCCCACCACGAAAAGTCGGGAAGCCAGTGCCCAGGACCATTCCGTAATCCGCGTCCTCGGGCGTCGCGACGACCTCTTCTTCGAGACAACGCGCCGCTTCGTTCACCATTAGAAAGGTCAGGCGGTTCTTGATGTTCCCGCCGGACAAATTCTCACCGGACGCCTGCCGCCATTCCTGTAACGATTCGTTAGGCGTCTGCTGTTTGCCCTCATATTTGTAAAAGCCCCCACCCGATTTGCGGCCGAGCATTTTGCCATCGTACATCCTGCGCAGAATTTCGGGCGCGCGATCGCGTGCGCCGTAGGCCTTTTCGAGCGTGTCGGCAATATCGACCGTGATGTCGATCCCGATCTCGTCGATCAAACGGACCGGCCCCATCGGCATGCCCCACTCCAAAAGCGCCCGGTCGATTTCCTCGGCACTCACGCCATTTTGAAATTGCTCGGCGGCGTCGAGCAGGTACGGGAAAAGAACGCGATTAACCAGGAAGCCGGGCGAATCCTGCACCACTACCGGCAGCTTTCCGATCTGGCGGGCAAACGCGAGTGCCCGTTCGCGAATTCCATCTGAGGCCTGTCGGCCGATCACGACCTCGATCAATTTCATTCGGCTAACCGGATTAAAAAAATGAAGACCGACCACGCGCGCCGGAGAACCGGTGCTCGTGGCCAGTTCGTCGATCGGCAGCGCCGAGGTGTTCGTGGCGAGGACCGCCTTTTCGGAAGTCTCGACCGCGAGCTCAGCAAATATCTTTTTCTTGATCTCGAGTTTTTCTGACGCGGCTTCGATCACGATCTGCACATCGCGCAGTTTTGTCGGTTGTTGAGAGCAGACAATGCGCGCGCGACCTTCCTGTGCTTTGTCCGCACTCAGGAGACCGCGTTTGACGGCGTCGCCGTAAGTCTTCTCGATGTTCGCGAGCCCGCGATCGATCGCGGCGGGGTCCACGTCGCGCAGAATCACAGAAACGCCGCGTGAACTCAGCCATTGCGCGATGCCCGACCCCATGACGCCAGCGCCAATGACCGCCGCGTGCGAGATTTTCTCCGGCGCTGTCTTCGACGTGCTTTTGCGGTATTTGTCGGCCAGGAAAAAATTGCGGATCAGATTTTGGGTTGCATCGGTCGCGCCGAGTTCGCTAATGGCATCGACCTCCATCGCGAGCGATTCCTCGAGGGAAGAATCTCCCCCACGCCGAATAATTTCGTAGGCGCGCGCGGGCGCGGCGTTCCCGGATGCTTTTGGCGCCGCGGTGGCAATCCCGCTCTTCATCGTCGCGGCTTCGCGTTTTCCTTCGCTCAGTTTTTTGCGTGCCGCCTCGAGCAGTTGTTCCTTCGCCGTCACTTCATCGACGAGGCCGAGCTTGAGCGCCTCGTCCGCGCCGTAAAGTTTCCCCTTGAGGATTACTTCCGCGGCGGCGTCCGATCCGATTAAGCGCGGCAACCGCGTCGCGCCGCCCCACGCGGGAACCAGACCAAGCGTCGTCTCGGGCAAACCGATCTTCGTCGCCGGATCATTCGAGGCGACGCGATAATCGCACGCCAGCGTGATTTCGTAGCCGCCGCCGGCACACGCGCCGTGAATCGCCGCAACGGTCGGGACTTTCAGCGCCGCCAGGCGATTAAAGACTTTTTGGCCTTCAGCAATGAAGGCGCGCAGCTCGCCGCTCTGGGCCTGGCGCAACAGCGTCTTGAGATCGGCGCCGGCGATGAAGATCGACTTCTTCGCCGAAATCACGATCACGCCTTTGATCGACGAATCCTTTTCGATCGCATCGATATGCTCGCGCAAATTCTGCATGGTCGGCGCGTCGAAAATATTCGCGCCCGATTCCGGCCGATCGAAGGTCAGCAAGCAGATTCCATCGTCGCCGATTTCACGCCTGATCATCGGGCCGGTCGCTGTTGCGGTCATCGGGCTCATATTGGCGAGTTTCCCGCAAATTCCAAGTGGAGACACGGTCTCGGAAGAAGCCAGTTAGACAGGATTAACGGGATTTACAGGATTCGAGGGACCGGAACCGAGGCTGCTTTCTTCAATCCAGTAAATCCTGTTAATCCTGTCTACTTTTTCAGTTCTACGGCTGCGATTGCGCTTCGCGGAGTCGAGTGTTACAAAACTCGCGGCGCGCGGCTCTCGTTCGGTTCAATTCGTCATTATCATGGTCGGCAAAATCCTCCTACCGGAAATTCGGAGCCTGATTGACGAGCGCAATTTCAGTGCGCTCCGGGAGATCTTTCGCGAGTGGCCGCCCGCCGATGTGGCCGAGGTGATTCTCGATCTGCCGGAGGACGAGCAGGTCATCATTTTCCGTCTCCTGCCCAACGCGCTGGCCGCGGATGTTTTCGAATATCTCGACGTCGAAGCGCAGCAGCAATTGATCCGGGCCATGGCCCACGAGCAGGTCGTTGGGATCTTGAACGAAATGTCGCCGGACGATCGCACGGCGCTGCTGGAGGAAATGCCGAGCGCGGCAGCGCGGCAGTTGATTAAGCTTCTTACGCCGGAGGAACGGGGCGTCGCCCAGGCGCTGCTTGGCTATCCGGAGGGCAGCATTGGCCGTTTGATGACGCCGGACTTCATCGCCGTGCATGACGATTGGACGGTGAAGGAAGTGCTCGATCACGTGCGCGAGTTCGGACACGACAGCGAAACGCTCAACGTGATTTATGTTGTCGATGAACGCGGAAAACTGATCGACGACCTGCGCATGCGCGAGTTTCTCCTGCGCCCGCTCGAAGCGAGGGTGAGCGATTTTCGCGATCGCGCCTTTGTCGCGCTGAAGGTGAACGATTCGCAGGAAGAAGCGCTCAACGCCTTCCGAAAATACGACCGCCAGGCATTGCCGGTGATCGACTCGAACGAAGTGCTGGTGGGCATCGTGACCAGCGATGACATGCTCGACGTCGCGGAAGAAGAAGCGACGGAAGACATCCAGAAACTCGGCGGTATGGAAGCCCTCGACGAGCCGTACACCACCATTTCGCTGCCGCGCATGGTCAAGAAACGCGCGACCTGGCTGATTGTTCTTTTCCTCGGCGAAATGCTGACCGCGACCGCGATGCAGGGTTATAACGGCGAGATCGAGAAGGCCGCAATTCTCGCGATGTTTCTGCCGCTGATTATTTCCAGCGGCGGCAACTCCGGTTCGCAAGCGACTACCCTGGTGATTCGCGCCATGGCGATCGGCGAATTGAAATTGCGCGATTGGTTCATGGTGGTTCGGCGCGAATTACAGTCGGGAATTTTGCTCGGCCTTATTCTCGGCTCGATCGGTTTTGTCCGGATCGCGGTTTGGCAGGAGCTGCACATTTTTAATTACGGCCCGTACCATTGGCTGGTAGCGATGACCGTGGCGATCGCGCTTGTCGGCGTAGTGCTGTGGGGTTCGCTCGCCGGCGCGATGCTGCCGTTTGTCTTGCGGCGTTGCGGACTCGATCCGGCGACTGCTTCCGCGCCGGCGGTGGCAACGCTGGTCGACGTGACCGGATTGTTGATCTACTTCAACGTCGCGCTCTTCGTGTTGCGTGGGACGATGTTGTAGGCCGCGTCTCCCGACGCGGCG
>QHBM01000123.1:44816-46084 GCA_003244145.1 Chthoniobacterales bacterium | reverse complement strand
ATCTCGAGCATTTGCGCGGCGCGACTGGTTCGGCATCCGGAAATTCTTCTCTGGCTCGCGCGGCCCGAGATCTGTTCTTCACCGCGCAGCAAGAGCGGGATGCTGGCCGACCTGCAAAGAGCGGGCGCTGACTCCACTTTCTCGGGCGACTTCCACGCGCTTCGGTTTTGGAAGGGACGCGAGATGCTGCGCATCGCCTCGCGCGAAGTGGCCGAAGCCGCCCCGCTGGAGGAAACCACCCTGGAACTTTCCCAACTCGCGGAAATCTGTCTCCGCGAAGTTTACACCTATTGGGACTCGGAATTGCGCAGCCGGCGCGGCGGTCCCGAGACGCCGTTCGCCATTCTCGGCCTGGGAAAATTAGGCGGCCGCGAATTGAATCACAGCTCCGACATCGACGTCATTTTTCTTTACGGCGAGGAGGGACAGATCGCCGGCGGCCTGACTTACCACGAGTGGTTCAACCAGCTCGGCGCGAAAATTATCGAAACCTTCGCCGCTTCAGATCCGGCCGGCGCGCTTTTCCGGATCGATCTCCGCCTGCGGCCGGAAGGAAAAGCCGGGCCACTCGCGCGCTCACTCGAGAGCATGGAGAATTATTATGCCGGGTTCGGCGAGACGTGGGAACGCCTCGCCCTGATCAAAGCCCGCGGCGTGGCCGGCAGCCGCGAACTCGCCTACGAATTTCTCCGGCAGCACCAGCCGTTCATTTATCCGCGGAGTCCAACGCGGGACGTCCTGGATGAAATCGCGGCCATCAAACGGCGGATTGAACGCGACGTGGTCGGATACGAAAACATGGAGCGAGACGTGAAATTGGGCGAAGGCGGAATCCGCGAGATCGAGTTTGTGGTCCAGGCGCTGCAACTCCTCCACGGCGCGCGCCACGCCTTCTTGCAGGAAACGAGCACGCTGAAGGCGCTGCCGGTCCTGGCGGAATTGGAGCTGATCGGACGCAACGAAGCCCGCGCCCTGGAAGGCGCTTATCGTTTTCTCCGGCGCGTCGAGCACCGGCTGCAAATCGAAGCGGAACAACAAACGCATATCGTCCCCGAAAACGGCGAAGCGCAATATCGCCTGGCCCGCAGCCTCGGTTTCCCTTCGAAGACAGCTTTCACTGCGGCCCTTCGCGACCACACCCGCGAAGTGCGCGCCGTTTTCCGGAGAATTATTTCGGCGCCGGCACCGGGAACCGAAGCGGTGGTCGAGAGCCTGCATATTTTTCGTGATGAAAAAACAGCGACGAAATCGCTCGCGGATCTGGCGAA
>QHBM01000123.1:613-44793 GCA_003244145.1 Chthoniobacterales bacterium | reverse complement strand
GTTTCCACGTAGCGCCGCGCACCCGCCAGGTCCTGCGCAATTTGCGGCCCCTGTTGTTTCGATGGCTGGCGCGGGCGAGCGATCCCGACGCCACGCTCAATCAGTTTATCCGGTTCGTAGAAGCGTATGGGTTGCGCAGCATGCTCTTCGAGCTCCTCGTGGTGAATCCGAAGCTACTCGAACTGCTGGTGAAAACGTTCGATGCGAGTCGTTACGCCGGGGATCTCCTGATTCGGCGGCCGCAGCTCCTGGAAGAAATCACCCGGGGCGGGATGCTCGATCGCGAGGTTTCCGTCGCCCAACATTTACAGCGGCTGGATCGCCTTGAGATCAGCGCCACGTCCCTCGATTTGCTTCGGGTCTATCGCCAGACGCAGCTCCTGCGGATTTTTCTGCGCGATGTTCTTGGGCTGGCCGATCTCGCTTCTGTGTTCACGGAGCATTCGGCGCTGGCGGAGGCGTGCCTGGTTTTCGTGAACCGGTTAGGCGGGAGCGAAAGCGACCTGACCATTATTGCGATGGGAAAATTTGGCGGCAGCGAAATCGGATACGGCGCCGATCTCGATGTCGTTTTCGTCGGCGAAGATGTGCGCGCGGCGCAGCATCTTATGGTGGCGATGGCGCAACCGACGGCGGAGGGAAGCGTTTGGACTTTGGATGCGCGCTTGCGGCCCGACGGCGAGAAAGGAAACCTGGCCTGTTCGCTCACAGCGTATGCGGCCTACTTCCAAACGCGGGCCCAGCTCTGGGAAGTTCAAGCACTGACACGCGCTCGCCCTTTAGCGGGTCCGCTCCAACAGGAATTCATGGAATTCGCCAAGCTGATCTGGCGTCACGTCGGTCAACGTGATGACTTGTATGCGCAGATCGATGCGATGCTACAACGGATTCGTCGGGAGCGCGGCAGAGCGTCGGATGAATTGGACTTCAAAACCGGGACCGGCGGCGTGATCGAGGCCGAGTTTCTGGTGCAGGCGCTCCAGATGCGGGCGGACGTCTGGGAGCCGCAGATGGCCAGCGCATTGCGCCAGCTCACGGCGAAAAAAATAATCGGAGCGGAGGACGCCGCGTCACTGAAGGAAAATTACACGCACCTGCGCGCGATCGAGTCAGTGCTGCGGCGCTGGGAGAACAAGAGTGTCTCGACCTTGCCGGCAGATGAAGCCGCCCAACGGAAGCTGGCCGCGCGCGTCGGGGCGGACAGTCTGGATGCATTCGCGCAGCGTTATCGTGAAGCGCGCGCGAACATCCACGCGATTTATCTGCGAAATCTTCGCTAGTGATTTATCGACGAGAGCAGCTTCGCCAGGGCCATAAAAAAAATGAGGCTGATCAACAATCCGACAAGAACGACTGCGAACAGGAGGACCAGGACCGCGATGACAAAAACCCAATCGCTCCTGCGGGTAACACCCGGCGTGGCAATGTGGTCCTTGATGATCTCGTAATTGCGTGTGTTCGATTTGAACCAAAAGGAAAACGCGTCGCCGATGATCGGCACAATGCCGATGATTTCGTTGATCAAGATATTTAGGGACATGCGCGCGAGGAGGATTTTGGGCACTCCGACTCGGACGGCCTGAATGAGGGCGAAGGCAGAGACGAGTGCGGAGCCGGTGTCGCCGATACCGGGAACAAGACCGATCAAAGGATCGAGCCCGAAGCGAAACTTGGTCCCTGGAATGCGCAGGAACTCATCCATGATGAGCGCAAGCCATTTGAAAAGCGGCTCGAGGCCCTGACGCTTTCGCTTTTCTTCCGGGGGAAGAACTTCCCAATCGACTTCCTGGAGCGGCGGTCGAGGAATGCTGGGCGTGTGTTCGATCGCCACTTCTCGGGACGCGGTTGCAGACCGCCTCTAAAGATTAACCCGGGATTTCCTTCAGCATCTGGGTGTTCGTGGGAAATTTCTTCACGAACATGAGCAGACGCTCGATCGCTTCACCCGGTTTATGGCCGGCCAATCCGCGCCGGATCATATTGATCTTCTCCAGCTCCCACGGCTGCATGAGCAGTTCCTCGCGGCGGGTGCCGGAAAGGAAAATATCCACCGCCGGATAAATGCGCTGGTCGCTGATCTTGCGATCGAGCACCAGTTCCATGTTTCCCGTGCCTTTGAATTCCTGGAAGATCAATTCGTCCATCCGGCTGCCAGTGTCGATCAGCGCGGTCGCCACAATCGTGAGCGAGCCAGCCTCTTCGGTGTTGCGCGCCGCGGAGAAAAGTTTTCTCGGAATCTCCATCGCGCGTGCGTCGATACCGCCGCTCATGGTGCGTCCGCCCCCGCCCGTCGCGTTATTGAAAGCGCGGGCCGTGCGGGTGATCGAGTCGAGCAGGATAAAAACATCTTTGCCGGCTTCGACCATGCGCTTGGCGCGTTCGACCGCGAGTTGGGCAATGCGGGTATGGCTCTTGATGTCGCTGTCGTTCGAGCTCGCCATGATCTCCGCCTGCGGACAGGAGCGCCGGAAATCGGTCACTTCCTCGGGACGCTCGTCCACCAGAAGAATGATGAGCTTCATTTCAGGATGATTTTTTACGACCGCGTCCGCGATGTGATGCAACAACGTTGTCTTGCCCGTACGGGGCGGTGCGACGATGATTCCGCGCTGGCCCATGCCGAGGGGCGTCATCAAATCCATGATGCGCGTGGTGTAGCGGTCGGGCACGGTCTCGAGCTTGATCCGCCGATTCGGATTGATCGTGGTCAGTTCCTCAAACGGCCGGAGCCCCTGATACTTCGGCGGCTCGTCTTGATTGATAGTGAGGAGCCGGGTCAACTGCGGTCCGCGGTTCCCGCGACGGGTCTCGCCGTGGATCCACATGCCATCCCGCAAAGCAAAACGGCGAACAATCTCCGGCGTGACAAAAATATCCTGCGGGGTCTGGACGAAATTGCGTTTCGCGTCGCGCAGGAACCCAAAGCCTTTTCCGGAAATCTCAATGATGCCGTCGCCTAGCTCCGGTTCGCGTTCGAGCTCACCGTTCTGAGAAGGACCCGCGGATTGATCCTGATCGGAACGCGGCTGGTAATCGCGCTGGTCGCCTCCGCCGTCTCCGACGTTCGCCGCGCTTCTGTCCGCTTCGGGCTCGATCCGGTCCGCCGGTCCGTTGAGATCGCCCCGCTGCTGTTCCTCGGGTCCGCGACGCGGACCATCGTGCCGGCGGGGAAATCGCCGGCGGGGACGCCGTGGACGTTCCGCGGCCGCGTTGGTTTCCAGCGGTCGCTGGTTATCAGGTTGTTCGCTCATAATTACAGAGATGCTCTCCAGGCTGCCGGAGCAGCCAGGCCGTCGGTCTGACCGGCGGCGTTTCTAGGCCGGCAACTTCGCCAGCAGTTCGTCGGGGATATCTAAATTGGAATAGACGTTTTGGACGTCATCGTCTTCTTCGAGACTATCGCACAAGCGCAAGATCTGCAGCGCGACGGTCTCATCGTTGACCGGAACTGTCGTATCAGGGATGAAAGTAAACTTTTGCCCATCGGTGGTGACGCCCGCGTGTTTGAGCGTCTCAGCTACTGCATAGAGCTGATCGTGGGAAGTGGTAATAACATACTGTTCCTCCTCCGTTGTCAACTCCTCAGCGCCAGCTTCAAGGGCCAGCTCAAACATGCGCTCCTCGCCCATGGCGTGGCGGGGGACGGTGAACCGGCCTTTTTTGTGAAACATGTAGGAGACGCTGCCGCTGGTGGCAAGGTTGCCGTGGTTCTTGGTGAAGATGCTACGAATCTCGGCCGCGGTGCGGTTCTTATTATCGGTCGCGGCTTCCACAATCACGGCGACGCCGCCGGGTGCGTATCCTTCGTAAACGATTTCGTCGAAATGCTGCGCTTCCACTCCTTCGCCCGTGCCGCGCTTGATTGCGCGGTCGATGTTGTCGTTGGGCATGCTTTGCCCGCGCGCGGAAAGGATGGCGCTGCGCAGCCGGACATTACCGTCGGGATCGCCGCCGCCGATTTTCGCGGCCATGGTGATCTCGCGGGAGAGCTTGCTGAAAAGCGCGCCGCGCTTGGTATCGAGCGCGCCTTTGAAGCGTTTAACTTTGGACCACTTGCTGTGTCCTGACATCGATGTGCGGAGTCCTTGATTTTACCAAAGCCGCCCAGACAGAAACGGTTGATTCGGAACGGGCGCTCCTCTCGAGCAGAATGGTTAATCGAGAGGAAGACTAACGGTTGAATTGAACTGCAGCCGGCCGGATTTGTCAATCAGCGCGGGCCGCGAATTTTGCCGCGCGTGGAGCTACGCGGCGGCCAGATTCGAGGCGCGTTTGCGCGCGGTGGGATCAAGAATGCGCTTGCGCAACCGCAGCGATTTCGGCGTCGCCTCCACGAATTCGTCCGCGCTGATATATTCAATGGCGCGTTCCAGAGTCATGCGGAGCGGGGCTTCGAGCTGAATGCCTTTGCCATCTCCCTGGCTGCGCATGTTCGTGAGATGTTTTGCCTTGCAGGGATTCACAGGCAGGTCTTCCGGCCGTGCGTTTTCGCCCACGATCATGCCGGAATAAACCTCTTCCTGCGGGCCGATGAAAAGTTTGCCGCGGGCTTGGATATTGTTCAACGCGTAAGCGGTGCTGGTGCCGGGTTCCATCGAAATCATCACGCCGCGATTGCGCCCCTCCAGTTCGCCTTTGAACGGCGCGTACTCGCGGAAGAGATGGCTCATCAAACCTTCGCCGCGTGTCAGGTTGATGAGATCGCTCTCGAATCCAATCAGGCCGCGGGTAGGAATAATCGCTTCGACGGAAACCCGTGTCGCATGATGGTCCATGCTCACGATCTCGCCTTTGCGCGCGGCCAGTGATTGCAAGACGTCGCCGAGATTTTCGTTCGGGACTTCGACGTATAAAGTCTCCAGCGGCTCGAGCAACGCTCCGTCTTCGCCGCGCTGAAAGATGACTTCCGGACGCGACACCATCACTTCGTAGCCCTCGCGCCGCATCTGTTCGACCAGGATCGCAATCTGCATTTCGCCTCGCGCATTGATCTCGAAAGCGCCGGCAGCCTCGGTGTCTTTCATCTGGAGCGAAACGTTAGCCCGCGTCTCGCGCACGAGGCGCTCGCGAACGTGCCGCGCGGTGACAAACTTTCCTTCGCGACCGGCGAACGGCGAATCGTTAACCAGGATCCTCATCCGAATGGTCGGTGGATCGATGTCGACGAATTGCAGAGGGGGATGCTCCTCGCGGTCGGTGAGGGTTTCGCCGATGTAAACTTCTTCAAACCCGGTCAGGCCGATGATGTCGCCGACGCTGGCGTGCTTCAACTCCACCTGGCCCATCCCCGCGAAAGTATAAAGGCCGGTGACATTCGCGCGCTCCCGGCGGCCGTCGCGATGAATACAGACGATGGAATCACCCACGCTCACTCGTCCGCTGACGATGCGGCCCAAGGCAATGCGGCCGAGGTAATCGCTGTAGTCCAGATTCGAAACGAGCATTTGAAAGAACGGTTCCGGTGAAACTTCCGGTGGCGGAACATATTTCACGATGGCCTCGAATAACGGCGTCATGTCTTCGCTGTTCTCGTGCAGCTCGCGCATGGCAAAACCGTTTTTGGCGCTCGCGTAAATGATTGGGAAATCGAGCTGTTCGTCCGTGGCCTTGAGCTCGACAAAAAGATCGAAGACGAGATCGAGGACTTTGTGCGGCCGCGCATTTTCCCGATCGATCTTGTTGATCACGACAATTGGCTTCGCGTGATTCTCGAGCGCTTTTCGCAAAACGAAACGCGTCTGCGCCTGGGGACCGTCGTGCGCATCGACGACGAGAAGGACGCCGTCCACCATTTTCATGATGCGCTCCACCTCACCGCCGAAATCGGCGTGGCCCGGGGTGTCCACGATGTTGATGCGGTAACCGTTCCACTGGAAGGCCGCGTTCTTCGCCCGAATGGTGATGCCTTTTTCGCGCTCGAGGTCCATCGAGTCCATCATCCGTTCCTCGATCTTTTGATTGGAACGGAAGGTGCCCGATTGGCGCAGGAGTTGATCGACAAGAGTGGTCTTGCCGTGGTCGACGTGCGCAATGATGGCGATGTTACGAATCTTGTCCATGGGACGATCCTCGAAATTGAGGAGCGCGAATATGGTCGCGATGGTTGCCCGCGTCAACAGGACGGCTACGGAGCTTGCGCACGTGTTGCTGCCGCGTAGTTTCTAAAACATCAATCGAGGAAGCCAGCATTGAACAAAAATGCGCTGCAAGTCGTGCTCTCGGGCTTGATGGTCTCAGCGATCGCAACAGGAGCAGCGTCCCAATCGCAACCTTCCGCACCCCAGGTCAGCGAGCAATCATCGGGAAAGTTGGATCGACAAAAAATCCTTGTTCAATTTCGGCTCTCCGAGGGCGGCGGCACGATAAATTTCGAATCAAGAGACCCGCGTGACATCGCCAACCGCGACGCGATTCGCCGCTACGGAAAGGCGCTTCTGGCAGAATTGAGGAGGGGCGAATTTGAGTTGTTATTCAGAGTCGTACCGGCCAATCCACTTTTTGTGGAGCGAGCGAAGAAAACCGGCGGCGTAGAATTTTCCGTAACGCCAGCACCCGCTGGCATTCAAGTGGAGATGTCGTCCTCAAACGAGGGAGCGCGCCACGCGATTCACGATTTCATCCGCGTTGCGCGCGGTGATATCGTTCTTACCCCGGAAGAGAGGAGCATGGTCCATCCAGGTACGGCTCTTGGACGGGATGCGCAGCCACTTGATCCGGGAAAGTATTAGCTTGTAGGCGACTCGCCGCTAAACGTTCAGGCCGAGCTGTGGCTCCTGCGCGGGATTCCATTCCTGGCTCACTCGCGATATTCGCAAAGTGCAACAACGCGAATTTTGAGTGGCAGGAGAATTCACTCTGGAAAACGAAGCAGCTCCGCGGGTTTTGCCCACGGAGCTGCTCGAATTTCAGGTCGCTTCCTGCCTGCGAGCTCACGCTCGCGGACAATAGTCGTTAGGTTACGGAACGTTGTAGATCTCCACCAGACCTACTCCTGTCCCCGTGTTGGGTCTTGCCTGCACGATCACGGTGTAAGCACCGGGAGCCAGGAACTTGATAATAGCAGCCTCCTTCGTATTGGTAGGCGCCAGTCCTGCCGCAGAGATGGCTGTGGCCTGGGTCGGGTTGTCCTGCCAATTGTCATCCGACATTATCAGCGTTCCATCTCCGTCGCGCAGTTCCAACGTGGGATCTGCCAGCGGATTGGTTACTCCACCGGATGAGAGTGATGGCCCAAGGGCGCGCACGACGATGTTGCCGCCGCCGTTGCCAGCACCGACAAAGAAGCCGCCAATCATAACGTTGTTCCCGCTCGTAACCGAAGCACGGGTGCTCAGGTTGACCAGCTTGGAAGAAGCTGTGTCCAAGTCATACACTTCTATCAATCCAAGGCCCAAACCACCATTCAGGCCCTTGAGGATGGCTGTGTGGTTGCCCGGAGCTAGTGTGGCCAGAATTGCGGACTCGACATCATACAGCGGCGGTATTCCGGTTGCCTGGATGGCGGCTGCCTGTGTGTCTCTCCAGTCCTGGTTAAACACCACCGGACCGCTTGCCGGATGCAGCTCGAGCGTCGGATTAATCAGAACATCGGTAAGACCCATGGACTGTAACGAAGGTCCGAGGCCTCGGATGAGCACCTTCTTCGATGCACTTCCCTGGATGATGAACCCTCCAATGATTTCGTTACCGTTGCCGGCTTCTACTCGGGCCCGAGTCGACACGTTCACCAGCTGCGACAGCGTGACCGTCACGGTTTCGTTCGCATCGCCACAAGGCGTGGCGAGGCCGCCGTTGTTACTGTCGCCGCTATAACTCGCCACCCAGAGATACGTTCCCACCGCCGACGGCGTGAACGAACCAGAAGTATAGGTCCCGTTACCATTTACTCCTTGGACTGAGGTGAAGATGGGCGCGTTCGAGCAGCTATTATCGTTTGGCCCGAAAAGCCTGAACGTGATGGAGCCAGTTGGATTCTGTCCACCGGAGAGCGTGGCAGTATCGGAGGTACTGCTACCCAGCGAGATCGCCGCTGAGGCCACCTGAGTAGTAAGTGATGGACCTGCCACTGCCGCGACAGGAATCTCCCACATGCCGCGGCCGTGCGTGGCAATACGCAGCAGTCGGCTGGTAGGTTGAATGGCCATGTCGAAGACCGCGACGCGCGGCAGACCCTGGCCGAACGGGACCCAATTGGCGCCGCCGTCCTGCGTCACATAGACGCCGATGTCGGTGCCGGCAAAGATGCGGTTTGGCTGCGCCGGATCAACCACCAAGGCGTTGACCGGAATGTTTGGAAGAACATTCTGGTCTGTGCCTTGGAGGGGCGTCCAGACTGGTGTCGTGTTTAGATTCACAACTTTCCACACGTGCGAAGTCGTCGCGTTCGGCGAATCGAAGTAGTAATCCAGCGAGATATAGGCAGTGTTGGGATCGTTAGGAGCAAACCTCATCTGTCCGATATCGCGGAACGTATTGGCTTGCGCATTGTTCGGCGGCGGGAAGTTCGTGTCGATCAGGACAGCTGCACCGGTCGTTGTCGCAAACACTTTGCCATTGTCCAGACCGACGATGCGCGAATTATCGGTTTGCGGAGAAATGGCGACGTAATCAATGGCTCTGCCCGCAGCGAACGGCGCCTGGCTGACTACCGTCATGAGGTCGCCTTGGTTGATCGAGCGGTAGAGCCGGTCCGTGCCAAAATACAACGTGTTGGGATTACCGGGTCCTAACGCCATCGGCGCATAAAAATTAACCGTATCCGTAAGGGCGATTCCGTTCTGGACAAAGAATGGAGTCGTATCGCAGGATGGGGTGGCATCTATAGGCGGCGCACCTGCAAAATTGCCCCGGGTCTCCCAGCCATCCTTTGTCGCTAGACAAAGGCGCGTCAAAGCCCGGTCAAAGACGATCTGGAGGCCCGTTCGGTTAAAGAACGTGTGATACATCGTGATGGCGGTCGCGTTCGAGTTTGAGTCGATGAGCGCGAATCCGCCATCGCCTCCCTCGGCGCTAATCCACTGCCCGGACACGGAGGGACCGGCGCCCGCAGGGTCGTCCTGGGCTTCAGTCCCATTGTCCTGGGTTCCGCCGATCGTGAAATTACGGTCGGTCGGGTGGACCGCCACGCTTTGGAATTGCGTAACGTTAAGTGGAGCCTTGTTTAGATCCGTCCACGCCGAACCCGCTGCCAAAGTCGCGTCGCGCTTCCAAATGCCGCCGTCATTTCCGTCAAAGACGATAGGCGGCGTGGTGTTGGAAACATAGAGGATCTGGGTGTCGGCGTGCACTTTGTTATCATCGCGCACGAACGTCGTCCCGTTGGTCGATTTTTTGACTGAATTGGAGCAGGTGCCGGTCGCGTTTCCACCGAGATAGATGGTATTCGGATCCGCCGGCGCCATCGCCACCGTAATATCATAGACGCATTGGCCACCGCAGAAACCGTCCGCGCCAGTCAAAATGCCCCCGGTTGCGGCGGTGGCCGCGACACTTGGCCAGGTCACACCTCCATCGATGGATTTGCGCAACTGGCCCGTGCCGACGCCGCAGGCAACAGTCCCGGACGACTCAGAAGTGGCCGCGAGAACAGTTACGACCGCGCCCGTTTTTTGAATTGCGAAATTGATGCGGGTCGCAGAAATGGTCAGCGTCTGCGTGAACGTGGGGCTCACCGAGGTCGCGTTGGTGGAGCGGAAAACACCGCCATCCCCAGCGGCTGCGTTACCAAAAACGCCAGCGAGCAGAACGTCCGGATTGCCCGGCTCAAACGCCATGTCGGAGACTCGTCGATTACCTGTTCCCGGAACGTCCAGGCTGCCGCCATTCGGCGCCACCGCCAGTTTCGTAAATGTCACTGCAGATGGGGCGGCAGTCGCATTGGTGGAACGATAAACGCCCACCAGCGCGAGCGGCGGAACAAAAGAGGAAAGCCCGTTTCCGTGATTGCTCGCAGCGCCGGTGCTCGTCGAAACGAAGATCGTTGCGGGATCGGTTGGGTTGACAAGGATTTGGCTGATTGCGCGTCCGCCGAAACAGGTCGTCGTGATCGACGGATTGCCCGTTGCATTCGCAGTGAAGGTGTAAGGCGGATTGATTGGGCCCTTCAGGTCTGCCAGGGCGCCGGTGGTCGTGTCGGCATTATCGATTCGATAAAGACCGATGCCAAAGAAGGAGTCGACGGAAAAGTGGGCCTCGCCGGTTCCGATATAAAGGATCGAAGGATTCGACGGAGCCAGCGCCAGGGCTCCGATGGCCTGCGACCGCGCATTATCGAAAATGCTCACCCAAGTATTGCCGCCATCCTTCGAGCGCCAAACACCGCCCTGCGCCGTGCCTATATAAACCACGTTCGCGTCAGAAGGATTGGTTACGACAGCGGTCGTTCGGCCGGAAACTGCAATCGTTCCGCCCGCAGCCGCCGTTGTCTGTCCGTTCGGAATCGAGAACGGTCCGATAGGAACCCAGGCAGGCAGGCCAGTTCCCGTCACCGGGTCGCGCATGGATTCCGGAGTGTTGCGCAGAAGGGCTTCCTGTTGCTCCTCAAACTTTGCGATCGCGGTTGTTCTCAGTCCCGGGTCCAAGTCGACGTCGGGATCGATACCGTGCTTACGCGAAATCGCTCGCGACCGCATATCGAGATAGTCTTCTTGATCGATGCTGTTTTGCATGAATGCCTTGGACGGCAAATCGGGATCAGCATCATCAGCGGGCGATGTTGCAGTCGTGTTTGCTCCGGGTCGTAATGAAACGCCCCAAACCGCGAAGAACGCAGAGAGTGATACGAGGATGGCTAGTGCCGTGATCTTAATGCGAGACATGGGATGAACTCCTTTTTTCTATTTACAATCGATTCGCTTTGCCGGGGCTATCGGACATTTTTTTGCTCTCAGGAACCGCGGTCAGTCTGGCCGTTTTAGAGAAGCGGTAAATTGCTGACAAGGTTTATTTTCTACAAATCCGAAAATATTTTTTCGAGGACTGTCCGAGAACAACATTGGCAGCGTCCTTTCGACGAACTCTGCGACCCGAACCGAAATATTAATCTGCTGGCCGCGTTGACCGGAGGTCAATCCACCGGCTAAGATCCAGCCGAAATGCGCTCCCAGTCTTCTTTCGCCGGCCAATGAATCGACTCTACTTCGGCGATAACCTCGCCCGGCTGCGCGACCGCGATCAATTCCTAACGAGACGAGATTGAACGCCCGATCGGCGTGGCTAAGCAGGTTGCGAACGAAAGCCGATTAACTCATCGGTTCCGCGTAGAGGCAGGTGCTTCAGCCTGCGTTGGCTCGCTCCCACCGAATAACATTGAGAACACCACGTAAACCGACGCCCTGGGCGCATCGTGGGTAACTCCGAAAAGCGGTGAGATATCGAGCCGCGTGTTCTTCGATGGCTTCCACGCGATGGTAGGTCCAATCACCACTCGATAGGAAGGAGTCTGGTTTTCCTCTCTGATTCCCACATCGGTAAATTCGGTGAACTGCATTTCCACGCCCACCTTGAGTCGCTCATGCGGCAGACACACCGGGATCATCACGGCCTGCGCAAAGCCGGCTTCGCGACCTCGATCGCCGCCGATCTCCTGCTCGTAAAAGAAGTTCGCGGCCCATTCGACGTGGTTATCAAAATCCTGGGCCAACAGCAGCCGCACTTCGTAGGCGTCCGGCAAGGGTTTGTGTTCGTTGAGAAACGCTTGCGCTTCTCCCTTTTCCAACGGCGCCGGCGGCCCTTCGTCATGGAGGATATCTCCAGTGCCGAATTTGTATTCCACGAAGAAGGTCGGGTTGAGTGGAATCTTGTTCCAATCAGCCAACGCGTAGCGCCCTTCGATGCTAAAGGTCCGCTCCTGGGTCCGGCCGCGGAAGTTTTCGATGCCGTTTTCGATCGCGACCCCGAACCGGTTCGGGAGGCCCAATTCGATTTCCTGGGTCAAGAAGTGATCGGGGCGATTGAAGCTTTGCGCATTGCCCTGGTAGATCAAACCCACGTAAACCGCGCCGGGCGGCAGAACGTAACTGTTGGTGAGATTGGAGAAGCGGTTGCGCGAGAAACTAGGCGGCGCACCGTAAGCGCTCGGCACTTCTTCGCCCCGCACGATGAGTGTTTCCGAAGTCGCCACCTGAGCTTTGCTTGATTGACTCGCCAGCGACAGAGCAAGAAAGCCCAATAAGTAAAGAGCAGGCAACCGGTGCCCAGAGTCGTGTTTCGAACGCATGCCGGGGAATTACAAAATTGTAATGTTCCAGGCAAGACTATTTTTGTAGAAATTTTCGCGCGTTAGAAAAGGGCGACAAAGCGCGCCGTCGCTACACCGTCGGAACGGTCGGAATTACCGGCGTTGCGTGAGCGCGCATGCGGTGCGACCGCATCCGTGGAAAATCAGTCTACGGCGTACTTGTCGGCGTAGGCGTCGCGGCCTCGGTCGGACTGGCGTTCTCTTGCCGCTTCTTAAGTTCCTCCGACGCTTTTGCCATGGCGCGTTGCTGCTTTTCCACGCGATCGGGCAACTTAGGGTCGGGGGTCGAGTTGGCCGCCGGTTGCGGCGGAGATTTTGAACAGGAACAAATCATCCCCGCGAGAATGATTGTGGCCAGGAGCGCGATAAGATTTTTCTTCATGAGTTTCTTTGGGGTGGGTGAATGCAGAGCAGGTGTGGAGTCAACTACGGCGGCAGCCTCACCACAACAAAAAACGCGCGACATCGGATGCCGCGCGTTTTTTGATTTTGAGTTTTCCAACCGCTGAGCCTATCGGGCCGCGTAGTGGCCCGGAATCCAGACTTGATGATGGTGGCGCCAGGCAAAATGACCCGGGATCCAGTACCAACGCACGCCATTATTCCAGTACCATGGCCCATGGGTGTAATAGGGCCGATCACCGATCGCGATATTAATCCTGAGCGCGTCCGCAGTCTTCGGAACCATCGCCCCCGCGCACATCAGCGCGGCCAATAAAACTGCAAGTTTGTATTTCATAAGTGGTTATCTTTGATTCGAATTTAGACCGAACTTGCCTGGATATTATTCGAACCGCTCCCGGACACAACATCTTCTCAGCCAGGAATTACACCGGCGCCGATTCTACCCCGGCTCCGATCGCCTCCACGGGTTCCACCCATTTCCCATGTTCCCGAATCAAATCCTGCAGGCGCTCGACGGCATCAGCTTCCGGGATGTTGAATTTCACCGCGGTCTTGCCCACATAAAGATTCACTTTCCCGGGCGCGCCTCCTACGTATCCGAAATCCGCGTCAGCCATTTCGCCAGGGCCATTCACGATACAACCCATGATGGCGATCTTCACCCCCTTCAAATGCAAGGTTTTCTCTTTGATGCGCGCGGTCGTGGTCTGGAGGTTGAACAAGGTGCGGCCGCACGACGGGCAGGCCACGTAATCGGTTTTGAAAATGCGCGAGCCGGCCGCTTGCAGAATGTTGTAGCTCACGCGCAAGGCCTGGCCCGGCGCTTCTTCGCCCTGGACGAGAATCGCATCGCCGATCCCATCACAAAGGAGCGAGCCGATATTGGTCGCGGCCGTGAGGAGCGTTTGCAGGAATGTGGGAGCGGCCTCAGTGCCGCGATCATCGCGCGTCTTTGCAGAGTCGGGGCGCTGAGGCCCCTCCCACATTCGGGGAGCGCTGAGCACATCCTTTAGCAGAATCGGATGCCGCGCGGCGGCTTTCGATGCGAGCAAACGAAACGCCGTGATCACAGGCATCGCCAGATCGTCCCTCACTGTAATAATCTTGTCCTCCGCCGATTTGTTCAGTTGCTCGATCGCGGCGGCGTCACGCGGGTCCAATTCCACGATGCCGGCTTTCTCGTAAACAATCTCCGGTTGGTAATCGCCCAGCCGATCCAGCTTGTGCGCGACCTTGTCAAAATTCGTCTGGCGAACAACAACGCGCATCATTTCGTCTCCGCCGAGTTTGATCCCATCGCGCTCGATCTTGTTCGATCCGCGGCGCTCGTATTCGAATGGATTATAGGAGAGCCGGACCGCTTGTTCCGACTGTTCGTTAGGCGAGCGACTCGCGCGCTCGACCATTTGCACCAGGGCCCGGGCCACCGGGATTTCGTGGATGCTGTCTTCCGTGAGCGAAACGCGAATAGTGTCGCCAATCCCATCATGCAGGAGCGAGCCTATGCCGATCGCGCTCTTGATCCGTGCGTCTTCCCCTTCCCCTGCCTCCGTCACGCCCAGATGGATCGGATAATTCCAATCGTCTCCCTCTTCGCGCAGTCGCGCCACCAGCAGCCGGTACGCGTTGATCATCACTTTCGGGTTGCTCGATTTCATCGAGAAAACGAACGCGTGGTAATCGAGGTCGCGCGCGATCCGCGCAAATTCGAGCGCGCTCTCTACCATCCCGAGCGGCGTGTCGCCGTAGCGGTTCATGATCCGATCGGAGAGCGAGCCGTGGTTCGTCCCGATCCGCATGGCGCGGCCGAGTTCGTGGCAGCGCTTGACCAGCGGGGTGAAGCGCTCGCGAATCCGCTCCAGCTCCGCGGCATACTGCTCGTCGGTGTATTCCAGGATCTTAAATTTCTTCGAGTCCGCGTAATTCCCCGGATTGATCCGGACTTTCTCCACCCACTTCGCCGCCTCCATCGCGGCCTCGGGTTTGAAATGAATGTCGGCCACGATCGGTACGTCGCAGCCGCGCTCGCGCAGACCGCGCACGATGTGCTCCAAATTCGCCGAATCTTTTACCGTCGGGGCCGTGATCCGCACGATCTCGCAACCGGCTTCCGCCAGCTCGATGGTCTGCGCAATCGATGCCTCCGTGTCCATCGTGTCGCACGTGATCATCGATTGAACCCGAATCGGATTCTCTGCGCCGACGCCGACGCGGCCGATCATCACTTCGCGCGTTACCCGGCGTCGGTAACGATAGGGATTGCCGCAGTAGTTCACCGCTTGCGCTTGCGTAGGCGAGCGCCGTTCCGAAATTCCTTCACGCCGATGATTAGTGGAACATCAATCGTCAAATGACCATCCGGCTCAAACACCACGACGACATCCTCATTCGGCGACAGCGCCATGAATTCTGAATGATCCACCCGCACCTGCCGTCCGTTCGTCAAAATGAACTCGAACGGCCGGAATGGCGCCGCATCATAAAGTTTCCTAATCTCCTCGAACGTCACGCAGTCAAGATATTCGCCACGCCGGTTTGACGCAATCTCGCATATCAGGAGGCCGCCAGCGG
The DNA here is from genome assembly GCA_003244145.1 of Chthoniobacterales bacterium. Taxonomy (GTDB): domain Bacteria; phylum Verrucomicrobiota; class Verrucomicrobiia; order Chthoniobacterales; family UBA10450; genus AV80. Next base: position 29,579 of record QHBM01000123.1, on the reverse strand, counting down.
TTCCACCAAAACGGCCGTGCCGTAACACAGAACCTCCGTCACGCCGTCCATGATTTCGGTGGCGTCGTAGCGCAGACCAATCACGGCGTTCGCGCCGAGAGCGCGCGCGTGCTCCAGCATTTGCTCGAGCGCATCCTGCCGGGTCCGCTCACAAAGATTCGAGAGAATGGTGATGTTGCCGCCGATTAAAGTCTGAAGACCCGCGCCGATCGTTCCGAAAATGGAGCGCGAACGGACAATGATCCCGCGAACGACGCCGAACGTCTTCACGATTCGATAACCGTCCAGGGTGAAAGTGGTCGTGGTCATGGTAGGGCTCATGGCGGAATTTAGATACGAATCGCGCTCAACGCACTTCCAATTCCGATTGCCCGCCTGGCCGGGCGAAACTCCATCGAGCCAGTCCGCTACGGTGCCGGCGTCGGCTTGGCCGGAGCGGATGGTGTGTCCATCTTGTCGAGCTTGTTCCGGATAAAGGGCAAGTCCTGCGCGTCGTAAAAGGTCACGTAGAGCATGTAGCCGATGATCAGGACCGCGCAGCCGGTCTGGATCAACTCGAGCACGCGGATGTTTACCGGTTTGCGCCGGATCGACTCGATGATCGCAAGCACGATGTGACCGCCGTCGAGGACCGGGATCGGCAGCATATTCAGGATCGCGAGGTTCACGTTCAGGATCACGCTGAACCAGAGCGCCAACTGCCAGCCGTTCTCGCTTTGGAAAAGGAGATAATAGATGCGCCCGATCCCAATCGGCCCGCTCAAGTGTTGCAGCTTCACGTCGGACTTCGGCGAGGCCACGGCGGTGATGGTATTGATGGTGCTCGTGACGCTGTTAAAGACCTGCTCGAATGGTTGCGGATGCGCCACCGACATCCGGCCGTTCGCTTCCCACTCGATTCCGATCCGCGGCGTTTTCTTCCCTTCCATCAACTTCGGCAGCACTGTCACTTCCGATAACGCGCCGTCGCGATTCAACTGAAGCACGATCGGCTCGTTCGGATGCGCGTCGATGAACTTTCCCACCGCATCGGGATGATAGATTTTTATCCCGTTGTAACCGGTGACCACATCGCCGTGCTTCAAGCCCGCGGCTGATGCAGGCGAATCCGGCACCACTTTGTCGATCAACGCCGTTTGCGCAGCCACGATCATCACCTGCCGGACGCTCTTGCGCCGCCAGCCGCTCGTCTCCGCTTTGATGGGAGTGACCGAGAACGGCAGGACTTGCCCGGCGCGTTCGACTTTGAACGGAACCGTCGGCTCCTCACTGCGGAGAACATTCCACATCACGCTGTCGTTCATTCCGCTGAACCGGACGACCTTCTTGCCGTCGACTTCGAGAATCTTATCACCCGCCAGTAATCCCGCTTTTTCCGCCGGCGAATCTTTCTCCACGTAACCGATCACGGTAGTGAGATCCGATTCGCTGACCGGGTGGCCGACGGCGTAAACGATTACGGCAAAAAATAACGCGAGGAGCAGGCTGAAGAGCGGACCCGCCACCGCCACAATGATTTTATCCAGGGCCGAGATAGGCGGCAGCTTCTCGCGTTCCATGTCCGCCTTGCCCTCGATGATGTCCATCGGTGCGAGCTGCGGCAGTTTCACGAATCCGCCGAAAGGAAGTGAGCCTAACGAATACTGAACGCCGTTGATGGTCTTCTTCCAGATCGGCTTACCGAACCAAACCCCGAAACCTTCTATGAAAAGCCCGCGCCAGCGAGCGGCCAGGAAATGTCCCAGCTCATGCACCACGATGAGGAGATTAAAAAGGACGATGACTTCGAGGACGATGAAGAGGACGCGAAAGGCGTGAGAGATCATGTAATTGAATTAGGAAGCCATGAAACCAAGAGAAGGAGGTAAGAGGTTATTTCCTGGTTTCCAGATTAATGAGTTTGCAGTGCGTTTGCGGCTCCCTGGCGCGCCCATTGATCGGCCCGCAATATGGCATCGAGCGTCGGCTTGGCAACGGAGCCGTGCCGATTCATCACTTCTTCGACCGTCCGCCAGATTTGCGGGAACGAAATTTCTCCGGCCAGAAATGCCGCCACCGCGATCTCGTTGCTGGCATTCAACACCGCCGGCAGCGTGCCACCCTCGTCTCCCGCGCGGCGCGCCAGATTCAGCGCCGGAAAATCCTCATAGCGCGGCGTAGCAAATTCCAGTTGGCGCACTTTTCCGAAATCGAGCGGCGGCAACGAATTTGGCACGCGTTCGGGCCAGGTCACCGCGTATTGAATTGGAAAACACATATCGGAATGGCTCAACTGCGCCAGCACCGACCCGTCGGTAAACTCGACCATCGAGTGCACGATGCTCTGCGGATGGATCACCACTTCCACGCGCTTCATTTCCACGCCAAAAAGCCAGTGCGCCTCGATCATTTCGAGCCCTTTATTGAAGAGCGTGGCCGAATCGATCGTGATCTTCGGCCCCATGTTCCAGGTCGGATGCTTCAACGCCTGTTCGACCGTGATCGATTCGAACTGCTCGTTAGGCGTATTCCGAAACGGACCGCCGGACGCTGTCAAAATTAGCCGCCGCACCTCGGCGTTGGGCGTTGGGCGTTGGGCGTTGGGCGTTAGGCGTTCTCTTTGCGAATCGAGGCATTGAAAAATCGCGTTGTGCTCGCTATCGACAGGCAAAATCTGAACCCCCTTTCCCCCCGCCTCTCGCATCACGATCTCGCCCGCCATGACCAGGATCTCCTTACTCGCCACCGCCAGATCTTTCCCCGCTTCAATCGCCGCCAGCGCCGGCCGCAATCCACCTGTCCCTACCACCGCCACCAGCACCATCTCCGCTTCATCGAGGCAGGCGATGTCGATCAGTCCTTGTTCGCCCAAGAAAATCCGCGGCTCGTATTCCAGCGCGCCGCGCAGCTCCGCGATCTTCGATTCATCGACCAGACAAACCGCTTTCGGCCGGACCGCGTTTGCCTGCGCCGCCAGCTTTTTCGCATTGCTGTTCGCGGCCAGGCCCACGATTTCCATTCGCTCTGGAATATCGTGCGCCACCTTGAGTGCGCTTTCCCCGATCGATCCCGTCGCGCCGAGAACGACAACACGTTTTCTCCTCATCTAAAAGACAATCGTTTCTCGTGCCCGCCCTTAGTTCAGCCGAATGACCAGGCGAAGGTAGAAAAACAGCAGCGGCGCAGTGAACAGAAGGCTGTCAACCAGGTCGAGCGCACCGCCGATACCCGGCAACAGATTCCCGGAATCCTTCACCCCAGTGCTCCGTTTCACGATCGATTCCGCCAAATCTCCGATGACGGCGGCGAACCCGAGGAGCAATCCCAACACCGTCGCGTGGGTCCAATTCAGCGCGGAGAGATGTCCCGGCATCAGCTTGAACATCCCCCAACTGGCCAGCAACGAAAACGCGAGCGCGCCGCAAAAACCTTCCCACGTTTTCTTGGGGCTGATGTGCGGAATCAAGGGATGACGCCCGATCAGACTGCCAGTCAGATAGGCGCCCATGTCACTGAACTTGGTAATCGCGATCAGATAGAGGACGTAGAATTGTCCGGTTACCGCGCCGCTAGGGGAACGGGGAACGACATAGACGATTTTCGTGATGAAATTGTAAAGCCAGAGAACGTAGAGAAGGCCAAAGATCGTGTAAGCCATCGTCCGCAACGGCGCGTCATCCCGCAGGCCATCGAACATTTGTCTGGTGAAAACCGTGAGCAGAAAAAAGAGCAGCACCGCCATCTCGAAATCGTAGGAGTGGCCGAGACCGATCCGGGAAAAATAATAGAAGCTGCCGCACAACATCACCCCGCCGCAGATCATGGCGGTGATCTTGAAATTCGGCAGGCCCTTGTGATCGAGCATCCCGTAAAATTCCCAGAGCGAAAGGAGTCCGAGGGTTCCGATCAACGCGAAAAACGCCAGCTCATAACCGGAAAAGATTATGCCCAGCGCGATCGACCAGAGGACAAGCGTGCTGGCGAAACGAAAAACAAATACAGAGCGCGGCGACGACGGTTTTGCTGCGGCGACGCGCTCGAGCGTCTCGGCCATTCGCAGCACAATCCGAAATGATCCCGGGAAAGGCAAGCGCAGAACAGGAGCGAAATGATTGCGCTCAAGCGCCACTGACCTAGTTTGATCGCCGTGAGCAAGACGATGCAGGCACTGGTAAAACGCCGGCCCGAACCGGGCCTCGATTTGGAAGAAGTCGCGATCCCGGAGATTGGGCCTAACGACGTCCTCATGCGCGTGCAGAAAGCATCCATCTGCGGCACCGACGTTCATATATATAACTGGGACGCCTGGGCCCAGAAGACGATTCCCATTCCCATGGTAATCGGGCATGAATTCGTCGGCGTGATCGAAAAAATCGGCGCCGGTGTCCATGACTTCAAGGAAGGCGAGCTAGTCACGACTGAAGGACACATCGTTTGTGGTCACTGCCGGAATTGCCTGGCAGGGCGGCGGCACCTTTGTCCAAACACGAAAGGCATCGGCGTGAATCGGCCCGGTGGCTTCGCCGAATACGTTTCCGTGCCCAAAACAAATCTTTGGCGGTGCGATCCGAAGATTCCGATGGACGTGCTTTCCTGCTCGGATCCACTCGGCAATGCCGTTCACACCGCGCTCGCGTTCGATCTCGTCGGCGAAGATGTGCTCATCACCGGCGCGGGTCCGATCGGTTGCATGGCGGTGCCGGTCGCCAAAATGGCCGGTGCGCGCAAAGTGGTGATCACCGATGTGAATCCGTATCGGCTGGATCTGGCGCGAAAAATGGGCGCGACCTTGGCCGTCGACGTCCGCGAACGAAATCTCCACGACGCCATGAAAGAACTCGAGATGAAGGAGGGCTTCGATGTCGGTCTGGAGATGTCGGGCAATCCGAAAGCGTTCACGGACATGCTCGACGTGATGGTGAACGGCGGCCGCATCGCCATGCTCGGGATCATGCCCGGCAGCGCCGCGATCGATTGGAACCTGGTGGTCTTCCACGGCCTCACGATCAAAGGAATTTACGGCCGCGAGATGTTCGAGACGTGGTACAAAATGACGGCGCTAATCCAAAGTGGGCTCGATATTTCGCCGGTCATTACCCACCATTTCCCCTATCGCGACTTTCGCGACGGCTTCGAGTTGATGCGATCCGGCAACTCCGGAAAAATCATTCTCGATTGGGCGACCTAACGACCGCTGAGATCTTCCAGCGTCCGCTATTCCAGACTCGCCGCGGCGGCGGCATCACCCTGCAATTCCAGGACCATGCGGCGAATATGCCGATATCCTTGATGCGCTTGCAGGAGTCCCAAACTCCTGCTCGGATCGCCCCATTGCAGAATCTGAATATTTTCTTCGCGCGCGCCCCAGGAATTCATTGAGCTGCGAGAAGGCATGTAGAGATCAATCGTGTTGCGGCCCGCTAAAGCCCAGCCGTAATCGTCAACGCGATAAACCTGCCCGGTCGAGATAAGACGAAAAACGGTCCCCGCCGGCCAGCGCGACCAGTCCGCCGCGGCGCTCCCGATCTGGGGCTTTCGCGTGACCGTCACCTTTTTCGTACCGTGTTTCGTTTTCACGATCTTGGTCGTCTTCGTTTCCTTCAGCGAAAACTTTTCGAGCGCCGGACCAGAATAGGAGGCGCGCCGATAGTCTGCCGGGTCGTCGCCGCTCACAGCAATCGCGCGCGGTGTGTATTCCGCGCGACGAACTGCGCCCGTTGCGGCGTGCAATTGACCGCCAAGCGCGTTGTGACTTCCGTACGGAAGATGGTCCGCTTCGGTATGCGTATAAGCCGTGGTCCGGACGTTCTGGAAGTCACGCTTGGCTAACGGCGTTTCATACTTCGGGAGGGCAGTGGTGGTGGTTCGTTTGGACGAGGTCGTTTCGCAGGCGCCCAGGAAGAGAACGCCGACGGAGGCGCAGAGAAGAAGAAAATAATCCCGGTTACGCAACGGCGAGGTTATTAACAGTTATTCACAACCACATGCAAGAGTATTTTTTGATCGAATTAATCAGGCGCACAACTACATAGCGTCATCCCGAGCCAGGACGAAAGGCGGTCTGCAATCAATCAACGGCCGCGATTCGCTTTGTCGATTCGAATTGATCTGCGTATTCTCAAATCATGCTCGCGGAATTCGACCATCAACTCGCAAACACTCTCGCTGAGATCAGGTCGCAAGGTCTCTACAAAACGGAGCGGATCATCACCACCCCGCAGGACGCGAAGATCGGCATCAGCGGTGGACGCACCGTCCTCAACATGTGCGCGAATAATTATCTCGGTCTCGCCGATCATCCCGCGCTCATCGCCGCGGCCAAGCAAGCCCTCGATAGCCACGGCCTCGGTATGGCCTCGGTCCGTTTTATCTGCGGCACCCAGGACATTCACAAAGATCTCGAAGACGAACTGACGAGATTCCTCGGCACCGAAGACACGATCCTCTACCCGTCCGCCTTCGATGCGAACGGCGGATTGTTCGAGACCCTGCTCGGCCCAGAAGACGCCGTCATTTCCGATGAACTTAATCACGCGTCGATCATCGATGGCATCCGGCTCTGCAAAGCGCAGCGCTTCCGTTACAAGCACAATGACATGGCCGACCTCGAAGCGAAACTGGCCGAGGCCAGCACAGCGCGCATTCGTCTCGTCGCCACCGATGGTTGTTTCTCCATGGACGGCACCATCGCGGAGCTCGACACCCTGTGTGAACTGGCCGACAAATATGGCGCGCTCACGATGATCGATGACGCGCATGCGACCGGATTTCTGGGCGCGACCGGTCGCGGCACGCACGAATATCGCGGCGTCATGGGCCGCATCGACATCATTACCGGCACGCTCGGCAAAGCGCTGGGCGGAGCGAGCGGCGGTTTCACTAGCGCGCGCAAACGGATCGTCGAGCTGCTCCGCCAACGGTCGCGGCCTTATCTTTTTTCCAACAGCGTCGCGCCGCCGATCGTGGCCGCAGCCATCAGGGCGCTCGAACTCCTGAGCCATTCCACTGAGCTGCGCGACAAACTCGAGGAGAACACAAAATATTTTCGGGACGCCCTGACCGAACGTGGCCTAACGATCAAACCGGGAACGCATCCCATCGTTCCGATCATGCTCGGCGACGCCGCGCTCTCGCAGAAATTTGCCGCGCGCATGCTCGAGAAAGGCGTTTACGTCATCGGCTTTTTCTATCCCGTCGTGCCCCACGGCACCGCGCGCGTCCGCACCCAGGTTTCGGCCGCGCACTCGCGCGCGGACCTCGAGTTCGCCGTGAATGCTTTCGCGGAAACGAACAACGAACTGAAGTAATTTCCTTAGTCATCCCGAGCCAGGTCGAGCGATGACAAGATTACCCGGAGCGCAGCGCGATGCTCGAGCCCACCCAGGTTTTGTCCTTGTTGAATTTGACGCCCATCATTTTTCCCTGACTCATCCGGACCAGATTGTTGACCAGCATCGGTTCTTCCCCTGCCGGCCAAACAAACATCATCCTGATCTCTGCCTTTGAGCGCGGCCCGTCCGGCGTGGGCACAAAGTCGGCATACTCCACTTTCTTCTGCAAAATCCACGCGCGCGGATCCGATAGCACCGCCAGTTTTTCCCGGGTCGGCTCCAGATCGACGCCTAAACCCGCGAACGAGTAGAGCGGCTTCAAAACGAAATCCGTCAATTGTTCGCCAGCCGGAAACTCATCCGCGAAGAACGCCGGCGAGGCATGCTTCGATTTGAGAAACGGCAAGGTGTGTTTGCTGATGCGGAAATACCAATTCGGGTGGCCCACCCAGGTCACATCGAGATCGTCCTGAAAGTCGAAGCCGGCTTTGAGCTCTGGCCGGCGCAGCAATTCGTCGAAAATTACCCGATTGTAGATGCGCTCGATTCGCACCTCTCGCCCCTCGCGCTGATAAAATAATTGCCGGCCGCGTTTGGTCACTTCGGTCAACGACACCGGACGAACCCCGAGCAGGCTGTCCGTGCAGGCAAAGTCGATCCGCGTGTTTTGTTTTTCCGGCTCGACCTCGAGCAGGATAACATTCTCCGTGTCGGCGTCGGCGATGATGACGCGACGCAGCAGAGCAACATAACTTTCTTCATCGAACCCGCCGAAGAACGGAATCCAATCTGACGGGATCGCGGGATAGGCGCTGCGCATGCAGCCGACCAAGAATAACTGAAAGGCGTAGAGGCTCGGAAAACCCTGAAGCTCGATGAGCCGTGGTGCGAACCGCCCGCTCTCCTCACAGATCGCGAAATCTACGGCCAGGAAAATCGGATGCGGAGATTCTCCGGGCACTTCGAGGCCGGCTGGGATGGCCGTGCGGGCGTGGAGCGCAAATTCCGGCGTGCGCAGTTGTGAGACGATTTCCTGGGCCGCCTGCTCGACTTCATCGGCGAAAGCGTCGGAGAGAAAAATCGGGCTCTCGGAAATCCGGAAATCTACCGGCCAATATTCGCTCTCGTTCGCCGTTCGAAGAAGTTTGGCGTAGCGGTCGGCCGTGAAGTCAGCGTTAAACCGCGCACGCTGGACCGGATCCATCGCTCACACCAAAAACTTCCCACGCTCCATCACCTTCTCCTCATCGAACCAGATGTCGAAGTCGCGGCCGACGCAGTCGATGTGCGTCTTGGAAACCCAGTTTTGCCCCGTGTGTTCCGCGTAGGGATGACCAAAGGCGATGTGGATGCCGGGAATCTTTTCGTCCTGTAAGATGTTTCCGATCACGTGCGTGCAGGCGGTGTTGGTGCCGACCGCAAACTCTCCCACGCGATTACTGTTTTCGTCCGTGCTGATGTAGGCGCCGAACTCTTCCAGCAACTCCTGGTTTTCACACTGCAGATCGCGGATGCGATTTTTCTCGACCACGATTTTCAAAGGTGTCGCCTGAAGGTCGCCATACTTCTGGCAGAGGTAATCGCCCACCACACCATCCACGACAAAGATTCCGCGCGAATCGGCGGGCGAAGTGAAAATTTCACCGCCCGGCAGATTGCCCCACTTGTCCGGCGTAATGATGCCGCTGGTCTTAAGCCACTTCAGTTCCGGCGAAAATTCCGCTTCGTAATCGGTGCCGGCGGGCGTCGTGCATTTGATGCGCTTGGCCATGCGCGCGCGCTCGATCAACCGCTGGCTGAGGGCATCGATCGCGAGAAAATCGGCGCGCATTCCTTCGAGCATGATCTCGCGGTTGATATTGACCATGTGACCGTGGCGAATCCGGTTCTTGTTCACGATGGCGCTCATCTGCATGCGCGAACGCAGTTCGCCTCGCTGGGTTTGCGCGCAAAAAATACTCACCTGCGATCGGGCCAGGTCCTCGAGAATAATCTGCGGCATGTCGATGAGAGGCCGCTCGGCATATTCTTCGAGCAGGAAAACGGAATGTTCTGCGCCGACCTCTTCCACTTCCGCCTGGAGCGCGGCCGCGATATCTCGTGTCGCTTCATCCGTGATGATGGTAATGCGTTCTGCCGGCTTCAACCGCAGGCAATCGCGAATCGCGTTGCGTGCGCCCGGCTGCAATTCCGGATCAATTTCTATGGCATGGGCGCGGTCTGGCATAATCGAGCAAATCAGGAGCGCTCAGCATTACGCGAAAAATGCGCGCCGGCAATCCGGGATCGCAAGCGCATGCCGCGGCGGCTAGCGTGATGGCAAGGCCATGTTTTATCGCGAGATCGCCCCCAAAGAGAATCTGAAGAAGCTTTACTCAGACGGATTCACCGGATTTGTCGCCGTTCGATTTCATCCCTGGGGACTGCCGCCCTTTTCTCTCAAACCCATTGCGGATCTTTGTCGGCGCGATCGGATGCGCACCGCTTGCTCGAGGGATCCGGCAAGGTCGCACGGTAAACGCGAGAAGATGCTCGCGATTCAGTCGGAGGGAGCGTCGCTGTCACCAGTTGTTTCCGAGTCCGTGCATAGATTAGAAACTCGACCCCCTTCCCGGCCGCGATAACGATTAAGAATTGCCGATTTCGCGAAGGTTTGGCTTAGATTGGGTACCTTCACTTTATGACCGACGCCGCATTACGATCCGGTGAGAGTAGCTCCAACAAACAACTGATCGAGATGTTGGTGCGCTCGCGGTCATTTCGCGATTACGAGAGCGTTTTTACCAAAGCGACCGGATTGCCGCTCACGCTCCGTCCTCTGGAGTACTGGCAGCTCGCCCATCACGGCAAGAAAAACGAGAACCCTTTCTGCGCCTACCTCGCCGAGCATCCGGAAACGCTGTCGGTTTGCCTGGAGGCGCACGAGAACATGATTCACCAAACCGGCGATATCCCACACACGGTGACTTGTCCCTTTGGGCTCACCGAAACCGCGGTGCCAGTGAAGCTCGGCGGACAAACCATCGGGTATTTGCGCATAGGCCAGGTCTTGCGGAAGTCGCCGCAACGGGGCGACACCGAAAAGGTGAAACGCACCGTCATGGAACACGGCGTCCGTTTCACGAACGAACTTCGCAAAGCCTGGGAGCAAAACCCCTTAATCCCGCCCGATAAGTACGGCGCCATCGTCCGGTTGCTTTCCTTTTTCGCTGAACAACTTTCCGCGCTGATCAATCAGATCATGCTCGAGAGGCAAAATGCCGAACCGCCGCTCGTGCAAAAAGCCCGGAAATACATTGATAAACACAAATTGGAACCGCTGTCGCTGACCGACGTAGCGAAGGCGGCGGGCGCGAGCGTGTTTCACTTCTGCAAAGTGTTTCACAAATCAACCGGTTTGAGGTTCACCGACTACGTCGCCCGGGTGCGCTTGGACGACGCGAGGACGCAGCTACTAAATCCAAGTCGGCGGATCAGCGAAGTCGCCTACGACGTTGGTTTTCAATCGCTGACGCAGTTTAACCGCACATTCAAACGCGTGTTCGGTCAATCACCGACAGAATTTCGCGCCCATCTCGACAACGGCGAGCGCCCGAAAAATCCGGGGAGGTAACGTGCCTAGCACGCGCAATTGGTGCGCAAACGCACCCTAATTCATCAACGTTCCGCGAGCTGCTTGATTGGGGTGAATTTCCCAGGCCTTCGTGGGCTATAAGTCTCCCGGGGCGACGTTGTTCGACGCGCGGTGTCGCGGTCCCAGAGTAACGAGCCGGAGACCTGCGTCGTGCCAAGATTAGGTGAGCAATTGCCAAGCGGCGGAGAGCCTGACGACGCCAGCCGTGGTTGGTTGTGGCATGACGAGAAGGGCGATATCCGCAGATCGGTTCACTCAGGCCGCGCGTAGCCGCTCTCGAGCTGAACCGGTGGAGATATGGAAAACGCGGAATTTCATTCACGAACATTCGGATGAAAAAGTTTCGCTGACCAAAGTGGCGAAAGCGGTCAACATCAGCGCGAACCATCTGAGCGAAAAGTTCAAGCAGGTGACCGGTGTAAATTTTGTCGATTACGTCGCAGGCGTACGCGTTCATAAAGCGCGCGATTGCTTGCGGAATTCGAACCTCCGCATCAGCGAAATCGCGTTTGCTGTCGGCTTCCAATCATTGTCGCAATTCAATCGCACTTTCAAACGGGTCTTCGGACAATCGCCGAGCGACTTCCGCGCGCATCTTTCTTCAAACAAGCGCGCCGGCAAAGCCGCTTAATTGGCCCGAACGCGTGTTCGGCGAATTGTGGCCCGCTGAATTGCCGTCTATTTTATTTTGATTGCGGCGCGAACTCGCGATGCACTGCCTTACAGAGCGCCCCAAGCTCTCGTCAAAGCAAATTCACAAAGGGGTGAGTCTAGATGCCAGTAGGTTCCATCGGTGACGAGGATGTCGCCATTTGGGCATGTCTGTCTTTGCCCCATAGCGCATCGATGCTCCAACGTCCGCCGCCGTAAAAGATAATGAAAAAGAAAACAAAGCAATAAACCAGGGCGAGTTCGCCTCCATTCATGATGGGGAAAAACTTTTCCTCCAGCGAGGGCACAACTCCCACGTAAAACATGAAATAGGCCACGGCCATTTCTCCGCTCGCGAGAAATGCCGCGATGCGCGTGAGGAATCCGAAAGCAATCAGAAATCCGCCGATAAGCTCGATGAACCCCGCAACAAAGGCGAGCCCATCCATGCCATGACCGCCGCCGGGAAATCCCATAAGCTTTTGCCCCCCATGACACGCATACACTAATCCAATAATCAGTCGCACGATGCAGTAGACTGGATCTGCAAATCGATTCAGAGAGTTCATGCGCCGAGCGTGATGATCTCGATCTTTGCTGTCAAGCCACTGACCTATCGCGCAGAATTATTTTCCGTAAAAATGCGTAGTCACTGAATCGAGTTCCTGGCAACACTCCGGTTCGTGTCGCATTCGAGATCAACCAGCCGGAAAGCTTTATTGATTTGCGACGCTGCCAGCTGCGCGATTTGCATGGCAACTCGCGATTACAAAATCGCAAGAAATGCGCAGCCGAATGGATTTCGGTAGCCCAAAGTTGGACTAGTCTATGAAATCACGAAATTCCGCTGCCAGTTCTTCGAGAGTGCTAATCGGGCTGGCAGTTTTCTCGATTAGTGGAGTGCTGCTGGCGCAAGATTGGAAAGCCCCAGCCGCGGCTGCTAATCGGCCAAACCCGGTGCCGTCAAACCCTGGAACGGTTGCGCTCGGGCAAAAACTTTACGCGTCGAACTGCGCCACCTGTCACGGCCCATCCGGAAAAGGTGACGGCCCCGGCGGAGCCGCCTTGGAGAAAAGGCCGGCAGACTTAAGCGCGCGCATCAGAGCTGGCGAAACCGATGGGGCGTTGTTTTGGAAAATCTCGGAAGGCAAATCGCCTATGATTTCCTGGAGGGGTTCGCTCTCCGAGACGCAGCGTTGGGAGCTGGTTAATTACATCAAGACTTTTGCGGGTAAGTAAATGAATCGCGCAATTTCGTCTATCGTGAATCGAACGATCATGGGCGCGATGGCCATTGCGGTTTTGCTGCTCACTACGTTTACGCTCGCCGCACAGGATGCCGCTGCTCCCACCGATTACGTGTCGCGCGCTGAGTACGACAAGCTCAAGGCGGAACACGAAGCGATGAAAAAAGAAATGGAGGCGTTGAAAGCAGCCGTTCTGCAAATGGCGAATGGCACGGCGCCAGCGGCTCCGGCGGAAGGACCCGCTCCGCGCACGCGAACAACAGACAACAAACAAGTCGTCAGCACAACCTCGCCACCAGCTGCCGCGACGGACGAGCTGCGTCAGGAAGTGGAAACATTAAAGACGCAGGTGAAGGAAACATTTCCCGGCACGACGAAATTCCTCGTTGCTGGCTACGGATCGGCCGGATTCACGGCACGCAGCGGCGATGATCCATTTTTCGATGCCTCGTTCAACGCGCTGTTTCTCTGGAAGCTGAACGATCGGCTTTTCTTCGAAGGTGAGATGGAACTCCAATTCGAGAATGGTTCAACAAATATCAACTTGGAAGTGGCGCAAGCCTCCTACCTTTTGAATGACTATATGACAATGGGCGTCGGCCGGTTCCTGAATCCGATGAATTTCTTCGTCGAACGGCAACACATGAACTGGGTGAATAAGCTGCCCGACAAGCCGCTCGCCGTTTACGACGGTCTGCTCCCCGAATCCATCCTGGGCGCGCAATTGCGCGGCGTCATTCCGATCGGCCCAACCAAACTCGAATACGTCGCCTACGTGGCGAACGCGCCGAATCTAATCACTTCTTTCGACGATCCCGCCGCAGTTGGTATGCTCGACTTTGCCAACACCGCGAACCAACACGGACATTTTGCAATAGGTGGGCATGTCGGGTTCATCCCCATTCCAGAGCTCGAGATCGGTTATGGAATTCAACGTTCGAAAGTTGGTCCGCGCGACATCGCTGTGGAGAGTATCTTGCAGACCGTCGATTTTAATTACGTGCGCGATTCGACGTTGCTCAAAGGTTTGATCAATTTCCGTGCGCAATGGGTTTGGTCGCACGTCGGACATTTCGTTTACGATCCCGATGGCAGCCAAGGCTTCGGCCCGGTCGAGTTCAATAACAACCGCCGCGGCGGATACGTTCAGCTTTCCTACCGGCCGACCCACATCGACAACGACATCATCAAGAATTTCGAACCGGTGGTGCGCTTCGACCGGCTAAATCAAATGCACACGCCCGTCGGATTTAATGAGAAGCGGATAACCCTCGGGCTAAACTACTGGCTGACGCCCAGTACAGTAATCAAAGCGGCCTACGAACTCGACGATAGGAGCGCAGGGTTAAGAGACCAAGACGCCTTCATGCTGCAAGTAGCGGTCGGTTTTTAGCGATGAAAAAACTTACTTCGAGAATTCGCAAATGGATTGGCTGGCCGGGGGGCATCGTTCTTATATCGTGTGCGATGCTGACCTGGTTGATTGGTTGCGCGACGAACCAATCATCGAGCGAGGTCGCCGCCGGAACGACTCCGTCGGCGGTTGAGAAAGGCGGCGCCGAGCTTTGGGCTGCGAATTGCGTGCGTTGTCATAACATAAGATCACCCAGCAACTATAGCCCGGCGCAATGGGAAGTAGTTATGATGCACATGCGCGTCCGCGCTAATCTCACTCCGGAAGAGCACAAGAAAATTCTCGCATTCCTCAAAGCGGGAAGTTAAAGGCGTTGCTACGAAGCCGAGGCGGTCCTCGGACGCTGCGGCACATTCAGGCCCTCGTAGGTCTCGGCCACGATGTGGTCGACGACCGCTTTCATGTCCTGGGTTTTTTCCCAAACGGCGAGCTGCCGGTCGGCGCCGGTGCCCTCGCGCAGGATCCGTTCGATGTGCGCCATCTCCCGTTTGCTCCCGAGCTCGTCCACTTCGGTGGAAACAAAATGAAGCAATTCGTTAATCAGGCTCTTGGTTTCGACTTCGGTTTCGCGGCCGAAATCGATCAGCTTGCCTTCGATGCCGTAACGCGACGCGCGCCAGCGATTTTCATCGAGCAGCCGGCGCCGATAAACGCGAAAGGTCGTATTTTGTCGCAGCATTTTATAGAGCTTCGCCACGATGGCCTGGATCAAGGCCGCGAGCGCGAGGGTGTCGTCCACGCGTGATTGCGCATCGCACACTCGAAGTTCCAGCGTGTCGAAGAACGGATGGAGCCGAATGTCCCACCAGATTTTCTTCGCGTTGTCCACGCAACCGGTCTTGACCAGCAGTTTGCAGTAATCTTCGTACTCGGAAAGACTCTCGAAGGCGTCCGGAATTCCGGTGCGCGGAAAACGTTCGAAAACTTTGAGCCGGTATCCCTTGAGGCCGGTGTTGCGGCCGACCCAGAAAGGCGAGTTAACCGAGAGCGCATAAAGATGCGGAAGAAAATAACGCGCCTGATTCATGACCTGGATCGCGCTGTCCCGATCGGGAATGCCGACGTGCACGTGCAAGCCGAAAATCAGGTTCGCTCGCGCAAGCTGCTGCATATCCTTGACGATTTCCTGATAGCGTTCGCCTTCGGTGATGAGCTGGTCGCGCCAATGTGAAAATGGATGCGTGCCCGCGGAGGCGATGCGCAACCCGGCGTTGCCGGCGAGAGCAGCGAGCTTGCTCCGCAGATCGAGGACGTGGGAGCGCGCGTCGTCGATAGACTGGCAAATCTCCGTGCCGAGCTCGACCACAGATTGGTGCATCTCGGGCTTGATCTGTTCTTTGAGCGTGACCTTGCCGCCTTCGAGGATTTCCTGGATGTGCGAACGCAGCTCGCGCGTCTCCGGATCGACAATCGCGAATTCCTCCTCGATGCCGAGGGTGTAGGCGTGGTTCGTGGCGGGCACAGATCAACAACCGTCAATTAGGCAACGACCGCAAGCTACTCTTGTTCATGCTCACGATCGTGTGAGTGACCGGGGGCCCCTCTGAAGATTATGATCCAAAGCAGGAACGCCATGTCGCTCAAAGCGCGCTTCGTTACTACGGCCTGTTTTTCGTCTCACGCCCGCTGGGTCATCCCCGACAGGCGGATTGCTTCCAGTTTACTGTCTTACGGCACGCGATAGATTTCGATAAGCCCAATACCCACCCCACCATTCTTGCCTCTTGCGATCACGGTGTAACTCCCCGGCGCCAGACTGGTCGAGAGGGCCGCTTCCAAGTCGTTCTCAGGCGCGAGGCCATTGGCGCTTAAGCTCGCGGCCTGGGTCGGGTCGTCCTTCCAGTCATCATCATAGAGAATGCGGGTCCCGTTGCCGTCGCGCAGATCAAGAGTCGGATTCGCCAGCACATTACTCACGCCTGATCGGGTCAACGACGGTCCCAGGGCGCGTATAACCACCGTCGCCGGGTCGCGATTCGGGCCCAGGATGAAGCCGCCTATCATGATATTGTCCCCCGTCTGGACCAGGCTCCTCCCGCTCACATTCGCTAGTTGCGCCTCCGCCAGCTCATCCAGATCATACAGCTCCACCAAGCCCACCCCGCTCGTGCCCCCCTTCCCCTTCATCACCACCGTGTAGCTGCCCGGCGCCAGGGTATCGACGATGGCGGATTCGAAATCGCTGATCGGCGCCGCACCGGTCGCCTGGATCTCGGCCGGCTGGGTGTCTTTCCAGTCGTCGTTCGTAAAGACAGAGCCGTCGGGACGATGCAACTCCAGGACTGGGTTGGCCAGCACTCCCGGTTGGGATAACGACGGCCCTATCCCCCGAATCAACACCTTCTTGGCCACGTCGCCTCTCACGATAAAGCCGCCGATCAACACTTCCTCGCCGGTCCCGATCCGCGCCCGGGCCGACATGTTTAACGCCTGGCCGGCTAAGGCATTGACCACTTGGCCGCCGGTCAAAGCGCTAACGGCAGGCGCGAAGGTAGCGTCGCCGCTGTAGCTCGCCGTTATCGTGTGGGTGCCGAGGCTAAGCGAACTGGTGGAGAACGAGGCGGTCGCTCCCGCGTTGACGGTTTGCGGAGAGCCAAGATTCGCGCCTCCGTCCTTGAACTGCACCGTGCCGGTCCGCGTCCCGGCCGCGTTCGATCCGATGCCGGCGGTAAAGGTTACGCTCTCGGCGAACTTCGAAGGGTTGCGGTTCGAACTCACCGACACCGTCGTAGCTGCCCTGGCCACCGTGAAGGATTGATCCACTGAGCTGGCGGCATTGTAGTTACTGTTACCAGCTTGGGAAGCGGTGATGGTGGCGCTCCCCACCCCGGTCAGGTGCACCGTGTTACCACTTACCGTCGCGTTGCCGGTGGCACTGAAGCTGACCGGCAACCCGGAACTCGCTGCCGCGCTGACCGCGAAATCGGGCTCTCCATAGGTCTTGTCCGACATCGCGCCGAAGCTGATCGTCTGGTTCGCTTTGAGGACATTGATCGAGACGCTCTTATTCGTGCTATTATAGTTGGCGCTGTCGGTGGGACTAAAGGTGACTGACAGGCTTTGTGCGGCGCCCGCATTCAAGACTGTTCCCGCCGCTGGCGTGTAACTAAAACTCCCCGGCATCGACGCCGTCGCGTTCAATTGCGTCCCACTCAGTGCTGTCCCGTAGGTGATATCCGCTGGGTTGCTCCAGATGATCGTAGGCGTCGCTTTCAGGACGTTGATCGAGACGCTTTTATTCGCGCTATTGTAGTTGGCGCCGTCCGTAGGCGTGAAACTCACCGATAAAGTTTGGCCATTCCCACTGCTTAGGATTGTGCCAGTGGCTGGCGTATAGACAAAGCTGCCCGGCACCGAGGCAGTCGCGTTGAGCTGCGTAGCGCTGAGCGCCGTCCCGTAGGTAATGTTCGCCGGATTGCTCCATGTGATCGTGGACGTGGCCGGCTGAATCACGAGGGTTCCCGTCGTGCTTCCCGCGTAGTTGGCATCGTTGATCGTGGCCACGACGTTATAGCTCCCCGCGTTAATCGGGGAAGCCACCGCATTGCCGCCCTGGCTGTAGGCAAGGCTTACATTCAGCCCTGTCGGCGTGGTCGTGTCTGTGGCCGATTTAACCGTTCCATCATAGGTCTGGTTCAGGTTACCCAGCATGACCTGCGCGCTCCCTTTGTCGTTGCTCAAGCTATAGCTCACCGGCTGCAATCCGGCCGCGGACGCCGTCACCAGATAGCCGCCCGCGTTCCCATTGGCGGTGAGGACCGTCGCGCTCGCCATGCCATTGTTATCGGTCAGGACCGTGACGATGCTGGTCCCATTGGCAAAGGTGCCGCTGGCTCCGCTGCTCGGCGCGGTGAAGTTAACCGACACGCCGGGTTGCGCCTGACCGGACTCGGTCACGGTCGCCTGGAGAGGGGTGCCAAAGGCGGTGTTAATCGGCACGTGTTGAGAATCACCAGCGGTAATCGCGAAAAGGTAATTGCTCTCAAAGGCGCCTATGTCGACGGTGCCGTTCACCTTCCGGGCAAAGCCGCGCTGGTCGAAGGCTGGGTTGATGCCCGCGCCGCTGGCGTGTGTGGCCGCGGTGGTGCCATTGACCGCCCGCGTCACAAGCAAGGTGTCGGCTGCGAAACGCTGGCGCACGAGCATCTGCTCCTGGTCGATCTGGATGAGGAAGCTGCCGGAGGTTCCACCCTGCGGGACTGGGAAGATGGCGGTGGATTGAGTGGTGGTAATGGATGACGTCGTAGGATTCACCGGATCCTTCACCGTCGCCATGTCGCCGCCCGCATTGATCGCCGAGCTGCCGGGGAGCAGCGCCAACGTCTGGGTATTCCCGCCGTTATTCGTCAGGGAGCCAACCTTGGGATCAAGTGGAGAAGCGCTTGTGCCTACCTGGTCGCCATTCGAGCCATTGGTGAAGCCGGTGCCGTCGCCTTTGCCAATCAGGTTATGCCCCTGGGAGGTTGCCTGGTTTCCGGGATCATCCGCATCCGGCCCCACGCCGCCAGACGAGAGGGTGTTACCGGCAATAATGGTATTCTTTAGCTTGAGCGGGGCTGAGTTGTAAATACCGCCGCCAAACACTCTGCCAGTGGCGCTCGTGGCTTGGTTTCCCGAGACCGTGCTGTCGATCAAGGTGAGGCCGCCGCTGAAGCCGCTATTGAGGATTCCGCCGCCGAGGAGATTGGCACTCGTAGCCTTCGAAAGGTTGTTTGCGACCGTGCAGTTCACGAGCGTCGCTGTTGCTTCGTTATCGATGCCGCCGCCGTGGCCGCTGCCGCTGCTGCCGCTGTCATTGCTCGTCGCGGTGTTACCGGTGATGTCGGACGCGGTCAGGACTAATTGGCCAACGCTTAGAATTCCTCCTCCAGTGCCTCCGAAGACGGTATTCCCGGAGATCGAGGTGCGCGTCACGTTCAACGATCCATAATTCGAAAGACCACCGCCACCGCCATTTCCCCCGCTCCCGCTGCCCGTGTAAGCAGTCGCGTTCTGCGTGATCACGCAGTCCGCCACGGTGAGGTTACCGGAATTGCGAATGCCACCGCCATCCGGAGTGACCCCGGTATCACCCTGGCTGAGGCTGCCGCCGGTGATCGTCATTCCAGTAAGGGCCACTATCGCATTGGTGCTGGTGACGTTGAAAATGCGAAATTGAGTAGGTGCACTGCTGTCGCGCTGCACCGTCAATTGACTCGCGCCCGGACCCGCGACGGTCACATCGCTGCTGATGACTAACTCCGAATTATTCAACGTGATCGTGTGCGCGATGCCGTCGTAGAAGTTCTCGGCGCCGTTGGCCGTGCTGTTGGAGAAAGTGATCGTGCCGCTGCTGGCGATGTCGCGAATGGCGCGCCTAAGACTCCCTGCGCCATCGTCGTTGGTGTTGGTTACTACGACCGGGCTCGCTAACGCCGTGACCGTGATGGTAAATGTAGCTGAGGAGGTGTTGCCATACGCGTCCGGAGCGGTCGTGTAGGTAATCGTATAAACGCCGGGACCTACAGCCATTGGATCGAAGGTTCCGTTCGTTACTCCCGGCCCGCTAAAGGTTCCATTGGAAGGCGAGGCGCCGGTCAGCGTTCCGAGCGTCACGGTCGCGGCATTCGCGGCGTAGCTAAACCCGGAGCCGGTGGCGGCGTTGAACGGCGGCGGCGGCGGTAACTGCACTTCATACGCGCCTATGTCCGGATTCGCCAAAGTGCCAGCCTTAACTACTCGCGCGTAACCCGCGCCGCGTTGATCGAACGCTGGGTTCACGCCCGTGCCGTTCGCGTGTGTCGCAGCCGTGGTGTTGTTTACCCCGCGAGTAACTGTAAGAGTGTTACTCGCGTTCGTGGTGATGAGCATCTGTTCGCTCTCGATTTGAATGACGAGACCGGCTGGGAGAGCCGTGCCATCCGCAACCGTGACGCTCGTCGCCGTATCCGTGATCGCGCCGTTCAACGTCGTCACACTCGCGCCCGCGTCGATGGCCGGGCTGCCGGGGGGCAGGGCGTGGGTCTGGGTCGGGCCGCCGTTGTTCGCCAATGCAACAAGCATCGGATTGACATTGACCTGATCGCCCGCAGCGGTAAAGCCGGTGCTGTCAGCATTATTACCGATCAGGTTGTAGCCCTGTGAGGTGAAAGTACCATCGACATCAGGTCCTCGGGTGTTTATGGCTGAAACAAAGTTACCGGCGATGATGGTGTTTTTGACAGTCGCTCCGGAGCCGTTGTAAATACCGCCGCCGTTACCGTAGCCGAAGAAGCCGCTAGCCGTGTTGCCCGAGAGTGTACTGCTCACGACATTCAATGTGCCGGTGTTGTTAATGCCGCCGCCGTAGCCGCTGCTGCTGCTAGTGCTCGCCGTGTTGCCCGAGAGTGTACTGCTCACGACATTCAATGTGCCGCCGTTATTGAAAATGCCGCCGCCGTAGACGAAGCCGAAACCGTTGCCGTCGCTGCTCGCCATGTTGCCTGAGAGCGTGCTGCTCACGACATTCACTGTGCCGCCGTTATTGAAAATGCCGCCGCCGTAGCTGCTGCTGACCATGCTGCAGCAGCTGCTGTTGCTCGCCGTGTTACCTGAGAGCGTGCTGCTCACGACATTCAATATGCCGCCGTTGCTGAAAATGCCGCCGCCTGCGGCACCGCCGGGGCTGGCATCTGTCACCCTCCCGTTGGCTATCGTCAGCCCCGACAGCGTGACGGTCACTCCGCTGTTGACCAGAAAGACGCGGCTCGCGTTGTTGCCCGAGACGGTGAGCAGATTCGCGCCGGGACCATTGATCGTGACGCTCGAGCTGATCACCAGCTGTGTGCCGGCGAGGGTGATGGTGTGAGCGGCGCCGTCGTAGAAGTTCACGGCGCCATTTGCCGTGCTGTTGGAGAAAGTGATCGTCTGCAGTCCGCTCAAGGTTGCCGCGTAGGCGAGCGCCTCGCGCAGGCTCGTCTGGAAATCGCCGACATCAGTCGTATCCGAGGTCGCAGTGACTACCAGGCTAGCTGTTTCTACCTGACGCAGCTGAAAGCCGTTGATTAGGGGATTATCCGGCCCAGGATTGAAGGTGATGACCTGGCTCGTCGTGTCCGCAACAAAAGTCCCCGTCGCAAACTGCCCCACGCCGCCGTCCACGCCTGCAATCGCCTCGACCGTGACGCTATTCCCGGTGGTTGCTGTCGTCTTTATGCTCGCCGCACCCTGTGGGTTGAATGAGACATGCGACCAGAATTGGAACTGATAATTCCTGCCGACAGTCAGTCCCGTCATGGTGAGAGTCATCGGCTGCGCTATGCCTCTAATGGTATAGGTCGAGAGCAGAGTTCGGTAAGATGACGAAAGACTGGCGTAAGGATTCGAATTGGATGTCGAGCTGTCACTGCTTAAGGAATCCCCCCCCACGCAAGCGAGCGTGAAATTTCCAGAGCTAACGGGGGCTGTGGTGCCGTTAGGCACATTGAAAGGCTGAAACGGCACGCTGTTAATCGTCGTCGTGCTCGCTATTCCGTCACCGACATTAAACGCGCCGATGAGCGTGCCGGCATTACTCACATCATTGTCACCCGAGATGGTGGTCGCAGCACCCCACGTCACCGTCGCTGCCGTCGCCGCGAAGACCGGAAAGCTTAGCAGAACGAGCGCAACAAAAAGCGCCGTGCGGCCGGACGCAGCCAGTTTTGGAGCAATCGCCGCTTTGAGGCTGCAGGAATTATATTTCATCGCACCCCCTTCTGAACGGTCTGCCGGCAATCCTTACCGGATTTTCTGAAAAAATTTCTCCGGTGCGGCTATTTCTCCTGCAGGACTCTGCGCGCCCAGGTCGCGTAGGGATCGTCGCCCCCGGCGCGGAGCTGCTTTTTGAGCGCGAGGATGCCGTCGCCGGAAGAGATCCGAGTGGAATCGGTGGAGTCGAGGCGCATGAGGGCGAGGCCTTCGAGAAAATCTGGGAACCAGGCCGGAACGGAGGTGCGAGGCTGGGAGACGGTCCAGAGGGCGGCGTAATTCATCGACATGCCGAGATGCACCAGCTTGCCATCGGGCGACATGATCGCGCGCCAGGGTGCAGAGTCCATCCCGAGGCCGCTGCCCATGGGTTCCGAGTAATGCACGGTGATGGGCTCGGCTTTTTCCGTGTCCCAAAACTGGAAGCCGAGGTGATCGCGCACGAGGAAGCAGGCGCCGTCCTGGGTGAAGCGGACGGTGAGGACGGTGCTGGCCTGAGGGAGCGGCGGCGAAAGGGGGTCGCCGGTGAGAGGATTCCACAGGCGCGCGGTGGCGTTGCGGGAGCCGGTGAGGAGTTGGCGTCCATCGGGGCTGAACTCGAGATGGGAAATGCCGGCGAGATGCTGCATGGGGCGGCCAACGGGCCGGCCGGTGGCGGAATCCCAGACGCGCACCGTCCGGTCATAGGAACCGGTGGCGACGAGTTTCCCGTCGCGACTCCAGCCGCCGGTGATGATGCCGGCGGTGTGTCCCGTGAGGGTGTGGAGTTTTTGGCCAGTTTGCATTTGCCAGATGCTGGCGGCGCCTTGGTTCGATCCGACGAGGAAGCGCCCGCTGCCATCGGGGGCGAAACGGAGCAGGCGTGTCTCCGGGGGATCGTCCAACGTTCGCACGACTTTGCCGGTGGCGGTGTCGTGGATGCGAATGTGGCCGTCGGAGTAGCCGGCGATGATGCGGTTGCCGTCGGGCGAGATTTCCGCCGCTCGGACGAGCCCGGGTTGCTGGCTGGGCGGCCAGAGCGGCTGGCCCGTTTCCAGCGACCAGCCGTAGAGCCAGCCATTTTCCGTGAGGGTGTAGTAGCTGCGCATATCCGGCGAGAACAGGTGGATGTAGACGTCGCCTTTCGTCTGGGCCGCGAACACGACGCGTCCGGTGGCAAGTTCATAGAGCTGGGTGCCGTAATGCGGCCCGAGGCCGATGCAGCCGAGGCGGCCATCCGGGCTGAGGAGATTGGAGGAGAAATCGCGCGCACCGTCGATGTAATGACGCTGCGATGGCTGGGTGCGCGTGCCGCGCCAAACGCTGATCGTGCCAGGGGTACCGCGGATTTTTTCGGGGTATAGCAAGACGGTTCTGCCGTCGCGAGAGAGATCGACCGCGGTATCAGAGAGGCCCGTCTCCAGCCAGATGGCGCCGAGAACCGAACGACCCGAGGTGGCGTCCCAGACACACGCGCGCCCGTCCCAGCCCTGGCTGACGGTCCGCCGGCCATCGCTCGAGGCGAGGAGTGTTTTCGGTTGATAAAGATGCTGCATCGGCGGCGAAACAACGAGGTGCGAGACGGTGTCGTAAACCGCGAGATCATTCGCGTTTCCCGAGAGAGTGATGCGGCTGCCGTCCGCATTAAGCGCGGCGAAGAGGAAGAGGGTGAGCGGGTGATCGAGGTCCGCCAGTTGCTGTCCGGAATCGATGTCCCAAACCCGCGCCGCGTAGATGCCATCGAGCAGGGCGAAGCGTTTGCCATTGGCCGACAGAGCGCCCCCACGATGGAAATCCTTCCGCGCGGCCACCCCGAAAATCTCCTGGCCTGTGGCCACGTCCCAGACCGCGCCGCGCGAGGCGGTCCAGGTGAGGACCCGCGCGCCGTCTGCCGAGATGGCGCACCCGAGCATTTCGCCGTCCAACTGCAGGATGGTCGGCGGCAACGCCGGCTCGGTGCAGTTCCAGACTTCCACTCGATCCTTCGCGAGGGTGGCGAGGTGAGAGCCATCGGCAGAGAAGTGCAATTTCGAAATCGCCTGCGTGCCAGCGAGGGCGAGGGAAGTGCCGGGCGCTTCCGGTGTCGTATGAACCGTCAACTTCCCATCCGAAGTGGCAATGGCGAGCGCGAACGGGCCTTGCGTAACAGCGACCGTGGTAGCCGGTGCTTCGAGCGCGATCTTCTGCCGCTCCCGGCCAGTGGCCACGTCCCAAACGCGCACGCTTCCGTCTGCGGTCGCGACGGCGAACCAATTGCCATCAGGAGCGAGGGCCGGCGGCGTGGTCAATTTCACCCCGGGCAGTACGGGTGGTCCAGCGAGCACCGGAAAAGCGCCTTGATTGACAATGGACATGGCGAGCATCGCGGCCTGCCAGCGGCCCGGGTCCGCGCGCAGCACGGCGGCGAGCTTGGCTAGAGCGATCGGCGCTTCATCCGTTCCGGCCTCGCGCGCGATTTCCTCCCAGCGCAAGTGATTGACCGCCCGTTCCTGGGCCACGCGTGCATGCTCGGTGCGGCGCCATTGCCAGGCGATGCCGGTGATTCCGAAAACGAGCGAGGCCAGGAACAACGCCAGCAGCGCTGCCACCCGCGGCTTGCGCGCGGCCCAGCGCAAGAGGACTTGCGGCGGGGTGAGCGGAACGGCGGAGACCGGTTCGCCCCGCACAAAGCGCTCCAGATCGTCGGCCAATGCGGCCGCGGAGCGATAGCGATCCGGCTGTTTCTTCTCGAGACACTTCAGGCAAATCGTGCGCAGATCTTTCGGGCCCCGCGTCAGAGGACGTGGCGATTCTTCCGCCGCGCGGCGCATCGTTTCGAGCGCGGAATCGCCGGCGAAAGGCGGCTTGCCTGCGAGCAGTTCGTAAAGCACGGCGCCGATTCCATACACGTCGGTCGCGGTCGTAATCTCGGCGGTGCGGCCGTTCATTTGCTCGGGCGCCATGTAACTCGGGCTGCCCAGCGCCTGCGCGGAAAAGGTGGCCATGCCATCAGCAGAGGCGAGGACTTTGGCGAGGCCGAAATCGGTCACCTGCGGTTCGCCCACAGGATCCCAGAGAACATTCGAAGGCTTCAAATCGCGGTGAAGCACGCCGCGTTCGTGCGCATAGGCGACCGCGCGAGCCACCCGCGCTACGGCCCCAGCGATCGCGCGATAATCTTCGCCCTGCCCGCGCGCCCAGTCGGCAATCGTTTGCCCGCCAGGCACGAAGCGCATCGTGAAGTAGTGCTGCGTCTCGCGCTCTCCGATTTCATAAACGGGCACGATGTTCGGATGATGCAGATTGGCCGCAGCGTGCGCCTCGTTTTGGAACAAACGCAAGGCCGCCTCCCCCGCCAGCTCACCCGCCAGGATCATCTTCACCGCGACCTCGCGATTGAGACTGATCTGTCGCGCGCGGTAGACCACGCCCATCCCGCCACGGGCGATTTCGCCTAACAACTCATAGTCGCCGAAGCGACGCACTTGCATCGGATCGAGCAGATCGTCCGCCGCCACCTCGTCGCCCGGCAGACCGAAGCTGCTCCCGAGGCTCAGCAGGCAGCGCGGGCATTGGCCAGCCGCGAGCGGAGTGCTGCAGACGGCGCAGCGCACGAGTGCAGCCGGGGACGGCAGGAACTTAGAATCGTTAGGCGAAAGAGGAGCCGTTTCCATGGAGGCATTCGTTTCTGAACGGAAATCGCCCGATTCTTACACGGAAAAGAATTATTGCGCCGTGACCGAGACGACATGCATGAGGTGTCGCAGCTCATCCTCCACCTCTTCCGGTAAGCTCACGGTGTTGGCGATTTCCTCGCGCAATAGTTGTCCGTAGCGCCGCCGCATTCGGTGCATCGCCACGGTCACCGCGCTCTCGCTCATGCCAAGCCCGGCGCCGAGTCGCGCATAACCAGGCCGGCCCTCCGCGCCGGAGAGGTGCGGCTGAATGGTTTCGTAAAGGGGCAAGCGATGAGCGTTTTCATATTCCTCCCGCAGCCGACCCATGACGCGATCGAGTAACGTAAGGGCCCAGGTTTTTTCATATTGCAGCTCTGGCGTAATCCGATGGCTCGCCTGTCGCAGAAAGCCTTCTTCGCACGCTGCGTCCCAAGAAACCGGGGCCTGTCCGCCGCCCCGCTTCTGCGCGGAGCGATCACGACGCTCATTCGCGAGGTAATGACAAAAAGCCGCGAGCAAAAACGTGCGGAACTTCCCGCGCTCGCGATTCGCCAGGGCGATCCCGTTTTTCTCCAGAAGAGAGAGGAGAAAGCCCTGCGTCAGGTCCTGCGCGTCATCGGGCTGGCGTCCCTGCCGCCGCGCGAAGTGATAGAGCGGTCCCCAATAATCGCCGCATAAACTGGAAAGCGCCTCTCGTCCATCCTCGTCCGCCGGCGACGCGGCGCGAATGACGCGGCTCCAGAGCGTGGTCACAAAGATCGCCCGGGCGGCATGTCGACCGTCCTTTATTCCCTCGGGATCCACTCGTCCAGATGACCTTCTCGGTCACCCAGAGTCAAGAACAGCGGGTGATCGATCCGGCCCAAAGGAGATTCGAGCTAGAACAGCGAGTCTACGCCAGGTCGCCCAGCGACCGCTTCGTCACCGCCGCCTGAAGGAATTTACCCCAGCTCAAATTATCGCGGCCGGGCTGGTGCTCCCTCGCTTTGCGGATCGCCATATCGGAAACGGCTTCGACTACCCACTCGAAATTTGCCTGGCCGACACTCGCAACCTCGGCGTCCGGCGCGGGATTGCAAAAGTCGATCGCGAGCGGGGCGCCGTCGCGGATGGCGAACTCGACGGTGTTCAGGTCGTAGCCGAGATACTGGTTCAGCGTCAGCACGCCTTCTTCGACCTTTTGGAGAATCTCGCGTGGCGCCTGCCATTCCGTCTGGTAGCGCAGATGATAGGGATGCCGCGGCTCGTAGGGCATGATCCGGACGTTGCGCTGGTCGATCGAGTAGCAGCGGAAGTACATGTCGAACGTCACTTCCTCCTGCAACATCATGACAAGCTGGCCGGTCTCGCTGTAGGCGCGGAAAAATTCCTCGGGATTGTGCAGCTTATAAACGTTTTTCCAGCCGCCGCCCGCGAATGGTTTGAAGAACGCAGGCCAGCCGATGTAGCTGAAAATGCCGTCCCAATCGAGGGGGTAAGCGAGGTTGCGGAAGGAATTGTCGCTCGTCTCCGGCGGCAGTTGATGGGAGGGCAGCAACACCGTATTCGGCACCGCGACGCCGATCTTGGTGGCCAGCGCGTTATTGAAAAACTTCTCGTCGGCGCTCCACCAAAACGGATTGTTCACGACCGCGGTGCCGGTAAGCGCCGCGTTCTTCAGCCACGCCCGATAGAACGGCACGTCCTGCGAGATGCGATCGATCACCACGTCGTATCCAGACGGCTCGCCCTGGATCACTTTGTCCATCTTGACGAACTCGGCCATGATGTCTTTGCCGCCGGTCTTCATGTTGACGCGTTCGACAAACGCCGGTGGAAAGCTGCCTTCCTGTCCAAAGAGGATTCCGATTTTTTTCATAAGCTTGGGGTCTAAATGAGCGACAAATAATGTGGCAGCATGTCGCGCCAGTAATTCCAATCGTGGCCACGCCACCTTCCGTCATCGAGCCAATGTTGAATGCCTTTGGCGTTGAGGATCTCGGAGAGCCGATACGATTCGTGGCGCGTGTTGTCCCATTCGCCGGTGCCGAGAATAATCCCCTTGTGGTTGAACCGCCACGGATCGGAGATGTTCGGCAGGTATTCGTAGGGGCTGTTGAAATAAATGTTCTCGTCGTGATAGCCGTCGAAGAAATCGCTGATCTCAAACGCGCCGCTCAAACTGATGAGATGGCTGACGGCATCGGGATGCCGGAAAGCGATGTTCGCCGCATGATAGGCGCCGAGGCTCGCGCCGCAGACGGCCACGCGGTGACAGGAACACTCGCGACGCGCGAGATCGAAAACGTCGCGGGTGATGACGTTCTCGTAAGCCATGTGGGTGCGCATGCGATCCGCCGGATGAATGGCTTTGTTGTAAAAACTGTCGAGGTCGGCTGAGTCCGGACAATAGATGGTGATCTTGCCGCTATCGACGTAGCCGGAGATGGCGTCGGTCAATCCGAAATCCTTGGTCTGCGAATAGCGCCCGAAGGAAGTCGGGAAAAGCACGAGCGGAATGCCACCGCCGTTGCCGAACGCGAGCATCTCGAACTCGCGGCTCAAGTGCGGCGTCCACCAGCGAATGTAGCGTTCGTTCATAACAGGCAGGAATTTCCTGAATCGTTTGCGCTGCCGAAAGGCGCGGGCGATTGAGGTCAATCGCCCCTACCTAAGCGGCTGCCGCGCGCGCTGCCAAGCCCGAAACATCCAGCACCGTTGGACAAGCCGTATCTCTTCGACCATACCTCTTGTCGAAAATGCCGCCGCCAACTCTTACGGGAAACATTCAGCGCCACGCGAACTTCCCTTCGAAGATTCTCAAGAATCGCCGGGACGTGCTCGTTTATCTGCCGCTCGGTTATCGCCGATCGACGAGTCGGCGTTATCCGGTGCTTTATCTCCATGACGGTCAAAATGTTTTCGATGCCGCCACTGCCTTTGGCGGCGTGGAATGGGGCGTCGATGAGACGGCGCAGAATTTGATCCGCCAGAAATTGATCGAGCCGCTCATCATCGTGGCCGTCGCCAACATGGGGGAAGACCGCATCCACGAATACGCGCCGACCCGCGGCGTTTACCACCAAACGGGGGAACGCAAAAAACGAAGCCGCGGCCTGGCCCGCCAGTACGGCGACTTCCTGGTCAAAGAGCTAAAGCCCTTCATCGACCGGAAATATCGAACCAGGCGCGAAGCGGAATTCACCGGGCTGGGCGGGTCGTCTCTCGGCGGGCTGGTCACGCTCGCGATCGGAGTTTTGTACCCGGAGGTTTTCACGAAACTGATCGTGATGTCGCCCTCGATTTGGTGGGACGACTTCGCGATTCTTCGGCTGGTCGATTTCTACGAGAAGAAACCGAAGCTGAAAATCTGGCTCGATACCGGCACG
>QHBM01000123.1:0-598 GCA_003244145.1 Chthoniobacterales bacterium | reverse complement strand
GCACGAACGAGCCCGGCTGGGAAAACGCGCGCAAGTTGCGCGATCTATTGGTGGAACAGGGATGGCGGCTATACGACGACCTGCATTACTTCGAAGCCGAAGGCGCCGACCATAGTGAAAGGGCGTGGGCCGCGCGCATCGATCCAGCTCTGCGCTTTCTGTTTCCACCGCCACCGCCGCCGGTCGCCAAGGTCGCGGCGCCTGGAAAACGTCGCCATCTTCTGGGGCGGTTGCTGGCGCGGACCGGTTTGTTTGCCGTGTGATTTCCTGGTAGGGCGATCGGTCACGCGCCCGCCGGGACGGGGTTCTCTGCTTCTTCGGTGAATTTGCCGAGCTTCCGGAATTTTTCGTAGCGCTTTTGCATCAGCTCTTCGATCGGGAGCGTCGAAATTCGTTCGAGATTTTGCCGCAACGCCGTGCCCAGATTTGCCGCCGCCAGATCGTGGTCGCGATGCGCGCCGCCCTCCGGCTCAGGCACAATTTCATCCACGACTCCGAGCCCGATCAAATCCTGCGCCGTCAATTTCAAAGCCTCGGCCGCTTCGGCAGCGTGCCGCCGGTCCTTCCACAAAATGGCCGAGCACGCTTCCGGACTGAT
>QHBM01000015.1 GCA_003244145.1 Chthoniobacterales bacterium | reverse complement strand
CCACCGGTCACGAGAATGCGCATCGCAGCGGCTACTAGCAGCGGAGCGGACACCGCGCCAGCAGATTCTGCCGGGCTCGCGGGACGCTGGACTCAGCGCACGGGCGAGGTGGATTGGATTCCGTGGGCGATCGTGGCGCTCGGCGCTGTTCTGCGCCTGCTCTTGCTCGACATCAAGCCCCCGCATTTCGACGAGGGCATCAACGGCTGGTTCGTCGACCAAATGGTCAAGACCGGTTTCTACCGCTACGACCCGACAAACTATCACGGGCCACTCCACTTCTATATTCTGTTCCTTTCCCAGACCCTGGGGGGACGCAACCTCTGGGCGCTGCGGCTGCCGGTAGTGTTCGCCAGTATTTTTTCCGTCTACCTGACTCTAAAGTTCGAGCCGTTCGTCGGCCGCAATGTCAGCCGCCTCGCGGCCCTGGCCATGGCCGTCTCACCGGGTTTTGTTTTTTACGGCCGCTATTCCATCCACGAAGTTTGGCTGCTCCTTTTTTCCATGCTCTTCATCCTGGGCCTGCTCGGGCTCTGGCAGCGCGGGACCGTGGGCTACCTCTGGTGCGCCGGCATGGGCCTCGCCGGGATGATTCTGACGAAAGAGACCTACATCATCCATCTCGGCTGCGCGGTCGTGGCGGCGTTCGTCACCTGGATCTCGCACAAGATCACGCGCCTCCCGGACGCGCGGCCCGCGCGTCAAACCTGGACTTATATCGACCTCGCGGTAGTCGTTCTCGCCGGTGCCGCGATCATCGTCTTTTTTTATTCAGGCACGTTCTTTAACTGGGAAGGAGTAAAGGGGCTCTACAAGACGTTCGACGCCTGGTTCAAGACCGGCAGCAACGGCAACGGGCACGAAAAGGAGTCATATTACTGGCTTGAGCTCATCGTCCGCTATGAACAACCGGTCTTGCTCGGCCTTGTTCTCTGCCTCTTTTGCCAGCTCTTCAAGCACGTCGGTGTACGTTATCTCGCGATCTACGGCGTCGGCACGCTCATGGCTTATAGCATCGTGCATTACAAGACGCCCTGGTGCATCATTAGCATCATCTGGCCGTTTCTTTTTGTTTTCGGAGCGGTGCTCGCGCTGGTTCCGTTGAGATATCGCCCGAGTGCCCTGGTCGGCGCCGGGGCCTTGCTCTGGGTCTCACTGACATTGAGCGTTCGATTAAACTACTTCAAGTGCACGACCGATACCGAGCCGTACGTTTACGTCCAGACCTACAACGACGTCTGGAAGCTGACTAAACCGCTTTTGCGCCTCGCTAAAGCCAACCCGACCTACTACCAGCTCGTGGGCCATCTTATTCGCACCAGCACTTATCCTTTGCCCTGGATGCTCGGTGATTTTACGAAGATCGGTTACTACGAGCACAACAATATGCCGGACAAGCTCGATGCCGATTTCCTGCTCGTGCAAGAGGACAAGATCGAAGAAGTAGAGGCGAAGCTGCGCGACACCTATTATACCGAGCCGTTGACCATCCGGCCTTATCAAGATACTTCGAAGCTTTACCTGAGCGCCAAAGTTTTCGCAAAGCTTTTCCCGGGGCGCATTCCGGAATTCTCCGGGGCGCCACCGCCTTAGTCCGCAGTCATGGGCATGAAGTGGCTGGCGGCCGGACTTACTTTCGTTAACGCATCAACCGTTGGTGCCTTGGGCATGGGCATGATGGCGCGGGGCTTGACCAAACCGGTCGCGATCGTGTCGGTCCTTCTGGGTCTCATGACCGCTGCCGCAGCCTGGCTAACTACTCCAGGCGACCCAGCACGCCCAAAGCCGCCCGAATCGTCCGAGCCTCCTACCGAGTTCACGTCCAAGCGCGCCCGCGCCCGCGCGCTACGCAATCAGCGCGCTCCCGTCGTCATTCCGCCTGCGCAACGCTACCGCTCTATCTGGTTCTGGCTCCTGGCGGCGTGTTTCGCCATCTTCGCTTTCCGATCTTTTTGCTGGCTCCTATACCTGGATGGAAACGAGCTGAAGGTTCAATCTCCCAACAACCTGGGGGACCTATCCCTTCACCTCACCTACATAAAGACGTTTGCCAACGGCGTCCCGCTTTGGCCGGACAATCCTATCTATGTCTTCAGCAAGCTACGCTACCCGGCCGGTATCGACCTGTTCAACGGGCTACTAACCTGCCTTGGCTTGGATGTTACTCGCGGCCTGGTCTGGACAGGTCTGCTGGCGTCCGCCGCCACCTGTTATGCCCTTTATCGCTGGGCCGGGAGCTTTGGCATCGCAGCGTTCCTTTTTAATGGTGGAGTGGCGAGCTACCTCATCTTTCAAA
The DNA here is from genome assembly GCA_003244145.1 of Chthoniobacterales bacterium. Taxonomy (GTDB): domain Bacteria; phylum Verrucomicrobiota; class Verrucomicrobiia; order Chthoniobacterales; family UBA10450; genus AV80. Next base: position 7,538 of record QHBM01000015.1, on the reverse strand, counting down.
CTCATCAGTTTCTCGATTACCAGGGCGCGAACACCGTCGCCTGGAAAAGTATTCCTCTGGCCATGTTCGTGACGCAGCGAGGCCTGCTCTACGCGCTGCCGGCCGGTTTCCTCTTACTCTACCAATGGCGCATGAAGTTCTTTCAAGAAGCGGTGGTTTCTAAACCGCCCGAAGAGAGGGAGGAAGCCGGCGGTTTGGAAACCGTCGCCCCTTCACAGAATCCCCCGCTCCCTTTCTGGGTGGAGCTATCGCTCTACGCGACCATGCCGCTTTTCCACGTTCATACCTTCATGGCGTTAAGCATCGTGCTTGTCTTTCTTTTTCTCTTCACAAACAACGCAGCGCGCCTCCAGTTAGGTTTTCTTGTTAGCGGCGCTTTTCTGCCCGCCACTTTTTGCGTCTGGGTTATCAGCGATCACTTTCGTGCCGGATCCGTCATGGAATGGAAACCGGGCTGGGTCCAGCAGCAGGGCGACTTCGCCATGAACTTCCTTCAATTCTGGCTGTTCAATTTTGGCGCGTGGGTTCCGCTGGTGACCTTTTTTATTGGAATAACTGCCTTGAGCGTCTGGAACGGCTGTCAGTCCGCCGATTACAAGATCCCTGCTAGGGTTGCTTTCCTGATTCCAGCCGGCGCCATTTTCCTTCTTGGCTATCTGGTCAAGACCGCGCCATGGGAATGGGACAACATCAAGATCATCGTATGGGCTTACTTCATTATCCTGCCCTTTCTTTGGAGTGACTTGATCGCGCGTTGGCCCTGGTCGATGCGCGCCGTGGTTTGTCTCGCTCTTTTCGCCTCCGGTTTTGTTACGCTTTTCGGCGGACTGATCGCGGGCAAAGAAGGGTTCGGACTGGCGGACCGCGCCGAACTGGACTTCGTGGGAGCCGCGCTCCGCAAACTCCCGGCCGACGCGCGATATGCAGGGTTCCCGACCTATAACCATCCCGTGCTTCTCCAAGGTCGAAAGATGGTCCTGGGATATCCTGGCCATCTTTGGACGCAGGGTTTCAATTACTCTCAGGACAACGATAAGCTGACGGCGTTGATGAAAGGCGAACCTGGTTGGAAGGAAACCGCGCGCTTCTTTCACACGCGTTACTTGTTCTGGGGCCGCGAAGAGAAGACAAACTACCCCCAGAGCAAGCGTCCCTGGGAACGGGAATCAAAGTTGATCGCGGCCGGGACCTGGGGAGCTATCTACGACCTGGAAGCGCCGAGTGATCAGGCGCTCCCGCGGCCAGCCTCTCCCAGCGGCCATTAACTGCGAAGACCCCGAGGACCGACGCCGGGAATCGAGCACCAACTGGCGCGCTTTAATTTTTTGCGCGACAAAAAAAGGGACGCCGCGGCTGTTTCCGAGCTGGCGGCGGTGAAGGAACACAAGAAGTTTTTCGCCCCGGTTCTCCCGAAAATATCGAGCGACGCGTTCCGCCGCGAATTTTTCGGCGCGCAACGCCGCCTCGTATTCGAGCCGCAGTGTCGTCTCACTTGTCCCCAACGTTGCCGGAAAGCGGCGGACAAACGCCTCGAAATCTCCTGGGGGCGGATCGAATCCAGGCCACACTTCATCCTTAGCCAGGTCGGGCGGGCTGTGCAGCGCAAGAAAGTGGGCGCCGTGCCGGTTGGCTTCGCGGAGAAAAACGCGCGCGGTCTCGATTTCGCGCGCAGCCGCATGGAGATGAAGGCGTGTGATCGGTGGCTCGGCTGCAGCCTCCTGCTTCGTCCATTGATCAAGAAGCGGTTGTTCTTCTCCGCCGATCAGGTCCCAGCCCAGGATGAAGTGGCCGCCATTCCGCTGCAAAGCTTCGACCAATCTCCAGGACGGTTCCGACGCCGCGGGCGGCTCAACCAGTTCGCTGGGAAAATAAATAATGTCTGCGTTCTCCACCAACACCGCGAATTTTTCGTCGGCGTCGGAGTCGGTGGCCGAATCGATCGCCGCATGCCGCGGCAAAGCTGGTTGGCGAGACAAAAAGCCGCAACCGGCAAGAAAGAGAAGCGCAAAACAAAGGAGGAAGGCGGAGAGCGGAAGGCGGAAAGGAGAAGGCTGGGCGTTCATCCCTCCGTTCCGGCGGATCAGCCTTTCTCGACGATTAACTCTTTCGCGGACCGGGCGTTTTCGGTAGCTCCGACGCGGCGAAAGCGAAGGCGCGTGCGATAGCCAGCCGCCAGAATCTTGCAGCCAATCGCAAAAGTCCGCCGCCAGGTCACGCCGGAGACTTTTTGTTTTCCAGCGAGGCGCGGTCGTTCTCGCGCGGGAACTTCGCAAATGGGGGCGCCTAATCTGGCCGCGGCGATTTGCGCTTCGATGGTCCAGCCAAACTTCATTTCTCGGGGAGCGATCGCTTCGAATAGTTTGCGGTCGATCAAACGGACCGGGGCGAGATCCCGGAACCAGCGACCGGCCAGCATTCCGCACCAAAGCGCGACGGCAAAATTCGCGATGACATGGGACACTCGCATCGTGCGCCAGTTGCTCACCTGCGCGGTGCGCGCCCCGAGCACGAACCCGTAACCCTGTTCGTACGCAGCTGTGAGCTTGGCCACATCCTGCGGGTCGCTCGCGCCATCGCCAGCCAGGAAAACATACGCGCGCACCGAAGGCACTGCCTCCGCCACCAGATCGATGGCGCCCTGACAGCCGTAGCCGTATCCGCGTTGCCGAGTTTCGGCCACCAGGACACCACGCGAGCGCGCAACCTCCGCCGTCTTGTCCGACGACGCATTAACGCCGACGGCGATCACAAATCGTTCTGGATCGAGCGTGGCGGACAACTCATCAAGAACGCGGCCGATGCACGCCTCTTCATCACAGGCCGGAATGATGACCGCAAATTGGGGTTGTTGAGTCGGAGACAGGGTTTCCACGAGTTTGAGAGATGCGAAACGAAGCGCTATTCCGGCCCGGTTGCAAAACCTTCCGTCGCGCTCAAAACGATCTGACCTTCCGCGATCAGCACGCCCTGGACGCTGGCGGCGACCTTAAACTGTACCAGCTCGTCCACCTGCGCCAACCTTTCAGCGTGAAGATCGATCTGTTCTTCCGGTCGGGCTGGCCGCAGAAATTTCATGGTGCGGATCGCGGAAAGAAGAAATAGCGGCTTCTCTTTTTCGGGATAACCGGAAGCGGCCGCGATCCCGGCAGTTTGCGCGAGAGCTTCCGTAAGGATCACCCCAGGCACGAGCGGATTATCGGGAAAATGTCCCGCGAACATCGGGTCGTTGCGGGCAAATGACGTTACCGCATCAGCAGAGACGCCCGCGTTCACCTTGACCAACTCACGCACGAAAACGAACGGCGGCCGATGGGGCAGGCCGAGGAAGGGCAGCGAGGATGGAGGATTGAGAATGGAGGATGGCGGCTCGTTCAAATCCATCCTCTATTCTCCATCCTCTATCCTCGTTTTCGCTCCCCCTTACCCATTGACGAAATAGACAAACTTCCAGCTCCCCTTGATGCGGCGAATGCCAATCCGGTAGCCGTCGTAATTGAGCGACTCATCGGCGAACTGGGGCGGAGCGACCCAATACTCCCCTTTCTTCGCAAACTTCTCCGTCGTGATGATCGCTTCCAGCTCCGGCCAGAGATTATTCTCCTCCCAATATTTGAAAACGCCGTCGCCGGATTTTACCGGGTTGAGGCTGTAGCCGAAATCTTCACTCATCATCGAAGCCAAGGTGTTCACGTCGTGGGCCTGGATCGCCTGTTTGAGCCGGCTGACGAACGCCTGGAAATCGACCTCGGAATTCTCTTCGCGCAATTCCGGTTTGACTCGCTTGTTCACCGCGGGTTTTTTGTCATCCTTTTTCTTCGATTTGAACAGGTCACAGCCGCCGAAACCGATCGCGCAGGCGAGCAAGAGGATGGCGATTTTTTTCATGTCAGATCAGTTTGTGTCAGGTTTGCTGATTCAACTCAACTCCATCCTTCATCCACCATCTCTATCCTCCATCACCCATCCTCGCTTCTCGGCGCCTTCTCCTCCACGGGTGCTCGAGAAAAACAAAGTAGAGCGTGCTGATGAAGTCCGCGAAAGTGCAGGGAGGATTGGTCAGGCGGAGCGGGCCTGCTCGCAAAGCAGCCAGGACGTTTTCAATCGTCAGTTCGGCCGGGCGTTCTAGGCTGGTGTAATTCGATCCAAAAGCGTGCAGACGATGGGCATCGGAGGTCGCGATCAGCGGCTTCTGGAATCGCTCCGCGACCTCGATGGCCCGCCGGTTCGGATTGAAAAAACGGCCCCAAAAATGGCAGAGCTCGATCGCATCGAAACAATCGATTTTCTCCAACAGCTTCTCGCCGATCGAAGCGCCGAGAACGTAAAACGGATGCGGCGCGATCGTGAAAAGCGAAGCTCCCCGGCGCGCCCGGAGCGCGCGCAGATCGTCGAAATTTCGCAGGGCCGCGACCTCGCTCGCATTCACATTCAGAAGAATGGCATCGGCGCCCTCGAGCCGCACTTCCGCCGCGGGAATAATCAGGATACCCATGCGGGCTGCGTCCGCGAAGACCTCCGGGCGATCGAAGACGGCATCGTGGAGCGTGATCGCGAGCACGCGAAAACCGAGGGCGCGAGCGCGCTCCAGTAATTCGCGCGCGGAGTAATCGAGCGCGTCCTTCGGATCGTCGAGCGTGTGGATATGAAGATCGACCTTGATCCATTCTGCGTCAGCCATGCTGACGAAAAACTACACCGCTATTCTCAATCCTCTATCCTCCATCTCAGGCAGTTTCTTGCTTTCCTGCGTTCCTGATTAAGATTTGGCGGACGCGCTCGGGTGGTGAAATGGCAGACACGTACGTTTGAGGGGCGTATGCCGTAAGGCATGGGGGTTCAAGTCCCCCCCCGAGCACTTTTTCCAGGATATCGAGATTGATCGCTCGGCAGAGTGATCCAGCCGGATTACTTGCTCGGAATTTTCTTTTCGGAACTCGGCGGAAGCTGGACGACTTGAACTTTGACGCGTGCTCCCATCCACTTCGAAACTGAGGTAATGTCGACGCCAGGCGCGGTCGACGTCGAAATTTGACTAGTGCTTCGCCCGGCACGCTGTGACAAACTCGGGGCTTGCGCGAAGAAACTCTTGCGGGTTCGGACAATGTCCTGATCACGATTGGCGTTTCTGAGAGCGAACTTATTGTGCGGTACCGGCCGGCGGGTCCGGTCGAGAACGCGCTCAATCTTTTCCTGCCGCTCGGGACCCATCGGCAGATTGGAGCGGCGGTTCTGCCTTTCGCTCATGCCCTTGAATGCTCGACGGTCCTCTTGCCCTTCAAGAGCGATTTGCTGCTCTCAGCCGAGATCAGGGAGTCCGGCGTGAAATGTTTTCGGCGCGTCTGGGATCGATGGCAGTGGAGCGAACGGGTGGAAACTCAGGAGTTCGAAGTGACAGTCGGCGATGGAGCCGTTCTCTTCCGCATCCCGCGCGCGCTCCTGGGCGACTCTTCCAAAATCGATTTTGTCATCTACGCGAAAGATCCGGAAGCGAACCAGGGTTGGGGCTGGTTTTGGGGATGCTCGCAGCGCAGCGTCACCGGCGGCATCGGTGATAAATACATTCCGCATTATCACGAGTTGCAGCTCGATCCCGAGGCGGGCGCATTAGCCACGTTCCGCGGCCGCTATGGCGCGGAGAAATCAAGGATCCGCATATACCAGCTTTTCGTCCGGCTCTTTGGCAACACGAACGAACACCTCAAACCCAACGGCAGCATCGTCGAAAACGGCATCGGTAAATTTAGCGACATCAACGAGAAGGCGATCGCGTCGATGCGCGAGATGGGGTTTACGCATTTGTGGCTGACTGGAGTTCTCCAGCAAATCACCAGCACCGATTACTCCGCCATCGGCAAACCGGCGGATGACGCCGATCTCCTCAAGGGCCTGGCCGGCAGCCCCTATGCGATCAAGGATTACTTCGATGTCTCTCCTGATTATGCCGAGGACCCCCCGGAGCGGATGACGGAATTCAAGGCGCTGCTCGATCGTCTTCATCGGTCCAAGCTGAAGGTCCTGATCGACTTCGTCCCGAATCATGTGGCCCGAAGTTACAATTCGTCCGCCAGACCCGATTTGAATTTTGGCCTAACGGATGACCGCTCGAAATTTTTCGATCCCCAGAACAACTTCTTTTATTTGCAACTAGGCGAAGGCCCGCCGCTTCGCCTGCCGACGTGGCGGGATGGAATTGCATTGAGCCCGACGTGCAGCGTTGAGGGAATGAAGTGCGACGGCTTTTTCGCCGGGGAGCTGGACCATGGCAAAGTCACTGGCAACAATGTCGCGAGCTGGAGCCCGGGTCTGGGCGATTGGTACGAAACCGTGAAGCTCAATTACGGATTCAACTTCATGGATCCGTCGCAGGGCACGAGGGAATATCCCAGCGCCCTCGCACCCGACAAACCGATCCCGGATACCTGGATAAAAATGGACCGAGTGATCGAGCATTGGCAGAGCATCGGGGTCGACGGTTTCCGCTGCGATATGTCGCATATGGTGCCGCCGGAATTCTGGAACTGGCTCATTCACCGCGCCCGCCAACGCGCGCCCGAGACGGTGTTCATCGCCGAAGCCTACGATAACGATCCGACGAAAGTTCCCGGCAGCGATCCAATAATTTCGCGCCTCGCCGGCGAGCGAGGCAACGTGATGTTCGATCTTCTCAACGCCGGCTTTAACGCCGTCTACGACGATCCCACTTACAAAGCCCTGAAGAATATCTATGACGGACAGGGCTGGGCCAACGACATCGATCAGTCGTTAGGCGAGAGCTTCATCTTCGACAACTCGCTGCGATATGCGGAGAATCACGATGAAGTCCGCCTGGCCGCGCGCTCGCAGTGGCAAGGCCTGGGCATGGCTGTTGGCCGGCCCGTGGCGGCGCTGCTCTACGGCCTCTCGCGCGGTCCGGCCATGCTCTACAACGGACAGGAGGTCGGTGAGCCGGCAGATGGGGTGGAAGGATTCGGCGGCGATGATGCGCGCACTTCCATCTTTGATTATTGGTCGATGCCCGAACTCCGAAAATGGGTGAACGGTCATCGCTACGAAGGCGCGCAGTTGTCGGTCGAGCAGAAGGAATTAAGAGCGTTCTATGGCCGGTTGATGAAGCTTGTGGGCGAACCCGCCTTCCGTGACGGCGCCTTCTTTCCCCTCAATCCTTCGAACCGCAACAATCCGCAGTACGGCCGTCTGCCCGGCGAGGAGACGAGTGGTCACTGGCTCTATGCCTTTCTCCGCTCCGACATCTCGACCCCACAACGCTTTCTCATCGTGGCCAATCTGCATCCCACGAATGCCCCACAGGATATCCGCATCCTTCTCCCGGCAGACGCACTTCAGTTTCTCGACCTGGGCGGCAAGCCTTTGGATACGCCGTTGGAGTTGAGGGAGCGGCTCTTCAGCGAGATGGACCCGATCCGCCTAACGACCGCAGAAGCATCGACAAGTGGCGTAACGATCAACCAAATCTCGCCGCTCTCTGCTTCCTATTTTGAAGTTCGTGGGCTGTAGCTCTGGGGAGCGCACGCTTGCAG
>QHBM01000003.1 GCA_003244145.1 Chthoniobacterales bacterium | reverse complement strand
AAGCGGGTGAAGCTGCATGGGACGTTCACCGCGAAAGCCGGCTTCGATTTGCAGCACGACGTCGCGGTTGATCTGCGGCCGGACGAGATCGTGGTCAACCTGCCGCACGCGTCGATTCTCGGGGTAGAGCAAAAACAGGTGGAGGTGCTCGCGTTTGAAAATGGCTTTTGGAATCGAATTTCCGCGGCCGATCTGGAGACTCAGCTGGCGGTGCTTCCGGAGTTGGCGCGGCAGAAAGCCGGCGAAAGTGGAATTCTGGCCGAGGCGGAAACGGCGCTGCAAAAGCAGCTCGACGAGCGGATCCATGCGGGCAAGCCGCTGCACTTGGTTTTTCAAACCGCGGCCCCGAAAGAATAGGCGGAGCAAGTTCTCTTACCGCTTTCCGCACTTGCCGTTTCCCGCTAAAGCATGGGGACTCGAATGCGCTCCGGGAAATTTCTCATTCTTTTTGGCGCGTCCCTTTTTGTAGCCGGTGTTCTTACTGTCTGTCTCTCGCCTTTCCTCGTAGCCGGCAGTTTGCATTTGTGGGCTGCCCGCGTCGGGCGGCAGGCGGGGCTCCAGGTCGAACTGGGAAGAATCGAAGCCCCCTTTCTCGGACCTGTCGTCATCCACAATCTGCACATCACCAGCGATTCGGCGGCGCCGTTTCGGATAAATGCCGCGACGCCTCGGCTAGAATGTGATCTGAACCTTGCTGCGATTCTCACTGCATCTCGCGGCCGCGTTCTTCGAACCCTCTCGGCCGATAGCATCACTCTCGACGTCCGCAGGAACGCGCCGGCAAACACGCCATCTCGGCCATTTGCCTGGCAGGCGCTGGAAAATCTTCTGCCGGATAATTTCAAACTCTCCGTCGCCGCCCTTCACGTCGAAAACGGAAGCACCATCGTCGATCTGCAGGACGGGACGCTTTCGGGCTCGCAGATGGAAACCGGCGCCCTGACGGCAGACACGCTCACCATCTCGTCCCCCTGGTTTCGAAAAAGTTTTTCGCGTTTGCGCGGCGCTACCTCCTGGCAAAACAGCCGGTTGACCGTCGGTGCGATCACCGTGATGCGCGGCCTCGATCTCGACTCGGTCAGTATCGATCTCGCTCAAATCGGTGAAAGCCGGATCGGATTCGAAATGAGCCTGGATGCGTTCGGAGGAAAAATCCGCGCGCGTATTTCAAGCGACGATCGCGGAGACAAGAGGACCTGGGACGCGGTCGGGAGCGCATCCGAAATTTCGCTCGCGCAAATGTCCGACGCGCTGGAATTGACGGACCGCGCGAGCGGTTCCCTGCACGCCTGCAAGTTCACGTTTCGGGGCGAAATAACGGACCTGCGAAATGCCACCGCCGCCGTGTGGGCCGAGGTGGCGGGCCTCACCTGGCGGGACCGCACGGCGGATACGATTATGGTGGGCGCTTCGCTCTACAATCGCACGGTGCAGGTCCAGCAGCTTTATCTCAAGCAACGCAACAATCAGCTCACCTTCAGCGGCGAATTCGCCCTGCCCCTAAAGGCGGCCGATCTCCTCCAGCCCGATCTCCACGGCGACATTTCCGCCTCCATTAACGACCTCGGCGATTTCGCCCGCCTCTTCGGCGCAACCCCATCCGAGTTTGCCGGCAAGATCGCAATCAACGGCAACATCAATGCGCGGGAACGGAAGCTGGGTGGCACGCTCGCGGTCTCCGGCAATGGGCTCCTCCTTTTTCGCGCGCCGGTGGAATCGCTCAAGGCAAACCTCAGCTTCAAGGAATCCCGGCTCGAGATCGAGGAGTTCGAGCTGAAGCGCAAAAGCGATTCGTTCCGCGGCCGGGCCAGCATCGATCTGACGGGTGAACGCCATTATTCCGGAAACTTCACGACCTCCCTAGCCGACGTCGCGGAATACGCCGGCGTGATCCCGGAACCCTTCGCCAGTCTTGAGCTGGGCGGCGGCCTCGACTTGGACTGGTCCGGCGCTGGCACCGCCTCGGCGCACTCCGGCACCTTTCACGCGAAGGGACGCGGCCTTCATCCGCGGCAATTTGCGGTCATCCCGTTCGATGCCGAGTTCGAAGGCGATTATGCGCCGGAAAATATTTTCTTCCGGCAATTCCATCTCTCCAATCCGCGGGCGGACTTCAGCGCCTTCGTCACCGTCGCGAAAGATTATTTTCAACTGCAAACCTTGCGTTTTGATTTGAATGGCAAACCGAAACTGCAAGGCAACGTTTTCGTTCCCTGGTCGCTCTCCAGAATTTTCGCGAGGGAGAAGTGGCTAACCACCTGGAGCAACGACCCGAACTTCGACGTCGATGTCACGATCGATTCCGTTGATCTCGCGGAACTCGCCGGGGCCGTGACCACGCGCCCAACGATTGCGGGCGTGGCTGCAGGAAAGATCGAACTCTATGGAACGCCTGGCTTGCTCGAGGGCAGATTGGCCCTCCAGTTCCGCGATCTGGTTTGGGAAAACGAGCCGCGTCTTTCCGGCGATCTCGAAGCGCGCCTCGCACTCGCAAACCTCACCGTGAAAGCAAACGCGTTCCCGCGCAGCTCCGATCCGGTGAAATTCGAAGGAACTATCCCGCTCCAGCTCGAAAAGCGGGAGTCAGCTTACGCCTTCAAGACCGAAGGGCCGATCTCGGCAACGTTGAATTTTCCCGCGGTCTTCCTGGGGAAATTGCCGCGCTACCTGTCGCGGGGAATTTTTTATGACGGGATTCTCAGCGGGCAACTCGCAGTTTCCGATTCGTTAGGCCCCCCGCGCATCCTCGGCGATCTCCAGTTGATCGGCGGCAAGTTCGGCATCGGCTCGTTGCTCTCTACCCGAATCACATTCGGCGGCCAGACCGGCACGATCGAGTTCGCGCATCTCAGGCAAGGCCCGGCCCAGTTCCTCGCGCATGGAGAAATGGATTTCCGCAGTCTGCCCGAGATCGCGCTCAAACTTTTTCCGAGCATGCCGCTGGCCGATTCCGCTTCACTCGAACCGGGCGACTGCGTTGCCGGCCTCGAATTTTTGAGCATTTCTCTACGCGGCCGGCCGTTTCCGCTCGTCCGCGAAATCGATTTCGCCGGCAATTTGTTCACGCCCGCGTGGACGATTTCGCTCTCACAGGATCCCTCGGATGATCC
>QHBM01000083.1 GCA_003244145.1 Chthoniobacterales bacterium | reverse complement strand
GGCGCAGCCAGCTCTTCGCCTGACATCGCTTGCGCTTCCGCCACGGTCTTTCCCGCGAGCATTTCCGTCGCGACGCTGGCCACGGCGATCGCCGTCTGGCAGCCAAACGTTTGAAACGTCGCGCGATCGATCACTTTTCGTCCGCCCTCTTCCTTAAATTTCACCCACATCCGCAACATGTCGCCGCAATCGGCGCTGCCGACCGTGCCGACGGCGTCAGCGTCCTTCATTTCGCCGAGGTTCCGCGGATTTTTCACCGCCTGCTCGATTCGCGACTGGAGATCGTCGTTGGCCAGGTCGCTCATTCGAGATGGTATCGCGGCAACTTCGGATCGACTTCCGCGCTCCAGGCATCGATCCCGCCGCGGAGGCTTTTCACATTTTCAAACCCGTGTCCCTGAAAATACGCGGCCGCATCCATGCTCCGCGCGCCTTGGTGATCGTAGATCACGAATAGATTCGTCCGCGATCCATTGGCCAGAATCTCCTGCATCAATTCCTGGGTGAAGAGACGCGACCCCGGAAGCTTCGCGGCGTCGTGTTCCTCGCGCGTGCGGACATCGAGCAGGTAAATTTCATCACCGCTCGCGATGCGATCGGACAACTCGCGCGGCTCGATTTGCATCGCCTGGTCGGCTTCGTGGCTAGTGACGATGTGCTCGACCACTTCATCGACATTCAGGTTTTCGTTGCGTGCGCAGACACCCGCGAGCGTTTCCTCCGGGCTGAATCCGCAACTGCTGCAACCGCCGATGTGATATTTGCGAAACAGCGCGCGTTGCGCTCCCGGGAACTGCACGAGCAGTTCCTTCATCGTGATGCTGGGATCGATGGCCACAGTCGAATTCATTAGGCAAAGAATAGGTGGGCGGGGCGGAACTTCAACCGCCTGGGGAGCGCACGCGTGTCGCGTGCTGGTTTCGGCATTCTGCCGAAACAATCTTTCTGCAGGAAAGTTCGCGACGGCGGAACGCCATCGCCAGCACGCTGCAAGCGTGCGCCCCCTAGATTACAATTTCGACGGCTCGCCCAGTAGCTCGACGACGCGCTTCAACAATCGCCCCGCGCCTCCGCCATCGAGACTGCGGTGATCGAAGCTCAGCGTGAGCTGCGCTTCCGTCCTCGGCACGAACTCGCTTTTCGTTTCGTTCCACCAAGGAACTTTTTTTCCCATTCCCATTCCCAACAACAGCGTTTGGTCCGGCAACGGAATCGGCGTGCCCCATTCCAAACCGAACGTGCCGAAGTTCGAAATCGAAGCTATCCCTCCCGAGGTCATGTCGCCCGTGAGCCGGCGTCGCCGCGCGAGATCGACCAGCTCCGTGTAACGCCCGGTCAGGTCAGCGAGCGAAGTCTTGTCGGCATTGCGAATCACGGGAACCATGATGCCATCCTGCGCTTCGACCGCGACACCGATGTCGATCGACTCGGATCGGATCGCGCGTCCGCCAATCAGGCGCGCGGCGGCGTTTGGTTGCTCCGCGAGTGCGAGCGCGAGGGCGCGTAGCGCGTAGAGCGCCGGGCCCGGCTTTGGATCACGCTTCGCGCGATCTTCCAAAACAGGATCGAGACAAATGGAGAGCCCTACCGTAGCAAGCGGCCGCGTCCAACTGCGTCGCATCGCATCCGCTACGCCGGTGCGGATCGCGCTCGGTTTCTCCGCCGGCTGTCCTTCGATTCCGCCCAGAAAATTCTCAAGATCCTTGATCGTGACCCGACCCGCGTTGCCGCTGCCGGCGATTCCGGCCAGATCGGCCTGGGTCAATTGCAGCTCGAGCATGCGCGCGCGAACTCGCGGCGAAAGATAGCCAGCGCCCTTTGTCCCCGCCGGAACGGGTAACACGCCAGCCGCGTCGACTTGAAAATGCGAGCCGGCAGCCACGGGCGGCAGCCCCGCTTCGTCGACTTGGAAGTGCGAGCCGCTTCCGTTTTCCGTCTTCACGGCTTTGGCCGATTCCTCTTCACGACCGGGCACTTCCTGCGCCATGTCGCCTTTGGGCGGCTCCGGCGCGCGCTTCTGAAAACGCGCGGCATCGGCTTCGCTCGCCTCAACATAACCGAGCACGGACCCGACGGCATAAGTTCCTTTTACCTCTGCATCGATCTTCGCAATCTCACCCGCGCACGGTGTCGTCACACCCATGACGGCCTTGTCGGTCTCGACCTCGATGATCTCCTGGTCGGCGGAAACTTTGTCGCCCGGCTGGACTTTGATCGCGACGATCGTGGCCTCGGCCATCGATTCGCCGAGCTGCGGCATGGTGATTGGAATTTTCGGCATAAAATTACTCGGCTAGAACCTGGCGAACCTTCGCCGCGATGGTCTTCGCGTTCGGCCGGTGCTCGCTCCAAAGATTCGGGTGATACGGAATCGGCGTGTCCTTCGCGTTGATGCGTGCCGGCGCGGCATCGAGTAAGTGGAATCCTTCGGTCGTCACCCGCGCGATCACTTCCGCGGTCACGCCGCCCCACGGAAACGCTTCGCCGACGCAAAGCAATCGCCCGGTGCGCGCGACCGATGCAAGCACCGTGTCGGTATCGAGCGGCTTGACCGATCGCAGATCGACCACTTCGATCTCGATGCCGTCAGCACTGAATTGCTGGGCGACGGCGAGGGCTTCATGCACCATGGCGCTGTTGGTCACGATGCTGAGATCGCGTCCTGGCCTAACGACTCGGGCCTTGCCGATCGGCAATCTGTCCTTCGGAAGGGCGTCAGCCTTGAGGTGATAATAAAGGTACTTGTGCTCGCAATAGATGACCGGGTCGTCGATTGCGACCGCGTCGATCAACATCGTATAAGCGTCTTCAACCGTCGCCGGCGTGAGTACGACAAGGCCGGGATAATGCGAGTAGATACCCTCCATGCTCTGGCTGTGGAATGGGCCGCTGCCCTTCGTTCCGCCTGAGGGGAGGCGAATAGTGATAGGGCAGGGGACCTGGGTGCGCCAATACTGTGTGCCGGCGTTGTTCAGAATTTGGTTGAGCGCGATGCTGGAGAAATCGGCGAACTGCATCTCCACGATTGGTCGCATTCCTTCCATAGCGGCGCCGATCGCCGTGCCGACCATCGCATCTTCGCTGATCGGCGTGTTCAGAACGCGCCCGGGAAATTGTTCGGCGAGGCCTTTCGTCGCCTTGAACGCTCCACCGAATTTGCCCGCGATGTCCTGTCCGTAAATGAAGACACGCTTGTCTTCACGAAGAAGATAAGTCTGCGCCTCGCGGATCGCTTCGAGGTAGGTAACGCTCACGGAATTTGGTCGGCCAGTTCGCGGGTTGAGATCGCGCACCAATCTTCTTCGCTGCCGACGGGCGTATCTTCCTGCTGCGCCGTCGCGACCGCCTCGTCCACTTCGGCCGCAATCTCGACCCGCATTTGCTGCAAGGCTTCGCGATCCATCAGTTCCTGTTCGAGAATGAATTGCTCAGTGCGTTGGAGCGCATCCTGAGCGAACGGCTCGCGTCGAATGTCGTCGGTGACGTAGCTCGCATCATCATGTTCTCCGTGGCCGGCGAGACGTAAAGTCGAAGCGACCACGAGTTGCGGTGGCCGGCCGGCGCGAGCACGCTTGACCGCGGCACTGATGACTTCGAGGCAGGCCGCGAGATCGGTGCCATCGACGGAACTCCCTTCGTAACCGTAGCCTTTCGCCCGATCGACCAGATCCGCGCAGCCGAACTGGCGGTCGTTAGGCGTGGAATAGGCGTAATGATTGTTGGTCGCAACAACCACCAGCGGCACGCGCTCAACAGCGGCGATGTTCATCCCTTCGTGCGTCGCGCCTGTCTGCATGCCGCCTTCGCCAATGGTCGTCAGTCCCACAAAACCTTTCTCGCCCTTCATTCGCTTCGCGAGCAATTTGCCGACAACGACTGAAATCATCGCCCCGAGATGGCTGATCATCGCGAGCTGTCCGGCTTTCGGGCAACCGCGGTGAATATTGCCGTCGCGTCCGCGCATCGGGCCCTGTCGCGAACCAAGATAAGTGCGCGCCACGTCAAGGAGCGGTTCGCCAAAGGCCGAACGTCCCGCCTGGTCGCGAATGAGCGGAGCGAAGACATCGCCCTTCTGCAAAAAAAGGCCGCACGCCACACTGACCGCTTCCTGGCCTTTGCCGAGGTAAACCCCGCCGGTGATCATGCCGCCGCGATAAAGGCTTGCGAGTTTCTCCTCAAAAACGCGCGTCTGAAGCATAATGCGGAACGCTTCGAGATATTTTTTGTGTGGCGCCTTTTTCGATTTGGAAGCGCCGCGTTCCGCGGTTTGGAGCATCCACGATCTTTGCAGCAACGGGAAACGGCGGCAAATGACATTTTACATCTAGGGAGCGCACGCTTGCCGCGTGCTGGCGATGGCGTTCCGCTATCGCGAACTTTTTGATCGAGCAATGAATCGCGGTGCTGAGAACAAACGGCTCAAAGAAAAGTTCGTCGCGGCAGAATGCCGCGACCAGCACGCTACAAGCGTGCGCTCCCCAGAATGGGAAGCTACCGGCTCAAGGCCATCCCTTGCTCGTGCTCTTCGCCTTCGAGCGGGAACTGCGACTGCGTTCTCTCTTGCTTCCGGGTCGGTGCGCGCAATTCGCCATCGCTGCCGCGGTCGGCGGATAATTTCATTCCGACCAATTTGCTCACGCCGCGTTCTTCCATCGTGACGCCGTAAAGGATGTCGGCTTTCGCTATCGTCCGTTTGTTGTGGGTGATGATGATGAACTGGCTCTGCGACACGAACCGGTCCAGCACCTTGATGAACCGGTTGATGTTGCTCTCATCCAGCGGCGCGTCCATTTCGTCGAGAATGCAGAACGGGCTCGGCCGCACCATGTAGATCGCGAAGAGCAACGCTACCGCCGTCATGGTGCGTTCGCCGCCGGAAAGGAGCGAGACGCTCTGAAGTTGTTTCCCCGGCGGTCTGGCTGTGATTTCGATCCCGCAATTGAGCGGATCATTCTCATCCTGGAGCGAAAGATCGGCCCGGCCGCCGCCGAACATCTCCGCGAACATTTCGCCGAAGTTAATCCGCACCTGCGCGAACGTTTCCGCGAAAAGTTTTTGCGTCGTGCTGTTGATCCGGGTGATGACGTCGAGCACTTCCCGGCGCGCGGCGATCAAATCGTTGTTTTGCGTTTCGAGAAAACGATAACGCTCCTCCAGCTCGTCGTATTCATGCACGGCATCGAGATTGACCGGCCCCATGTTGTCGAGCTGGCGGGTGAGCTCCGCGATGATTTGCTCAACGTTCGCCTGCTCGGAAGGTGATGGCGCGGGCTCCGGCGAGTCCGTTGCCGGAGCCTCGCCATCCGCGGACCCGCGTCGCTTCAATTGCACATTCAGGGTTTTCTGGAACGCGAACGAATCGTTGGTGAACGCCCGCAAATCCAGCTGGTAACGCCGCGTCACATGCTCGACCAAATTCTCGATGCGCAATTGGAGCTGGGTCTGGCGAACTTCCTGTTTGCCGCGCAGGTCGCGCAGATCATTCAGCGAATCGCGCAACCGGCGGAGTTGAGCTTCGTGTTCATTCACCGCCGTCGAGCGACCGCCGCGTTCTTCCAAGAGCGTTGCGACTCGGCCTTCTGCGATCTCCAACTCAGCCGCCTGGGTTACGATCTTCGCTTCTGCTTCTCCTGATTCCTTCGCCTGCGCCGCCAGCCGGTTGTGATAAGTCGCAATATCACCGCGGCGCGCCGCGACCAGATCAGCCAGCTCGGCTTCGCGTGCGGCCATCGGCTCCCGATGATGGATCAGACTTTCGTGGCGCTGCCGTTCCGTCGCCAGCCCGAGCCGCAATTCGCTCAACTTCTCCGCCGCTTGTTCTTCGGCGAGACGTGCGTTTTCGCGCGTCTGTACCGCCGCCGTCTTGCGACTTTGTTCGTCTTCGAAGTTGCGCCGATCGGAATCGAGGCCGCGCCCGAGTTGATCGATCCGCTCGTCCGCGTTTTGCACCTGTTGTTCGAGCGTCGCTTTCTCGGTTTGGAGGTGGGAAAGTTTTTGTTCCCCGTCCGAGGCCGCCCGCTCCGCCGAGAGAATTTCAATCCCGCCTTGGGAATGATCTTGGTGCGCGTTCTCCTGGGCGTGGCGCGCTTCCTCTACCGTCCCGATGGCAGCTTCGAGCTCTTCGTTCGCCTGATCGCGCGCGCTGATGAAACTGCTGCGCTCCGCTTCGAGGGCCTGGCACTCCTGCGCAAGGTTGGTCAGGATTGCTTTTCGTCCGAGGAGCGAATCGCTCGCCGACTTCGCGCTTCCACCGAAAATAATTCCTTCGCTGGAAATGAACTCGCCGCCGAGTGTGGCGAACTGAAGGTGCGGCGCGCGTTTCTTGAGCGAAACCGCCGTAGCCAGATCGGAGACAATCGCGACATCGCGCAGGAGATGGCTGACGAGCCGCGATAAGTTTTCCGGCACATCGACTTTTTCCTTCGCCCACGCCAAGGCCCCTTCCGGCAGCTTTGCCGGTGAAGGATTCGCGAGATCGGCCGACAATTCCGGAATCGCAAGCGCGGCCTGGCCTAATTCTTTTTCGGTCAGGGTGCGAAAGATTTCCCCGGCCAGGTCGCTGTTGTGCAGAACGACCGCGTGCATGCTTCGGCCGAACGCCGCTTCCAATGCGGGAATGAATTCCGGGGCGACGTTCAGGCTGGTGACGAGAGCGCCGGCGATCGCGGGCCGGATGCGATCCGGATCGTCCAGCCCTTTCAATACCGCCTGCGATCCTTTCTCTAAGCCCTCGCCCTCTTCCGTCATTTGTCGCAGGACTTCGAGGCGCGCTGTTTTCTCGGCGATCAGTCGATCGAAGCGGCTGATTTCTTTTTCCGCTTTCGCCACGGCCGACTGGCTCTGCTGCAAACGCTGTTCCGCCTGCCGCAAATTCTCTTTCAATTGCTCGGCCGTTTGCCGTTTCGTTTCCAGCGCGGTCCGGGCGCCGGCGAGATTCGCGCGTGCTTCTTCCACATGCAGCGTTTCCTC
Source organism: Chthoniobacterales bacterium (assembly GCA_003244145.1). Lineage (GTDB taxonomy): Bacteria > Verrucomicrobiota > Verrucomicrobiia > Chthoniobacterales > UBA10450 > AV80. Next base: position 820 of record QHBM01000083.1, on the reverse strand, counting down.
GGCGATCACGCGCGCCAATTCGGAAATTCGTGAAGCGGTCGCGTCGCGCCGCGCGGTCACGCCGCTTAATTCATTCTCAGATGTCGCGATCCGGTTCTCGAGCTTCGAAAGCGAGATTTGCAACGCCTGGAGCTCGTCTTCTTTTTGCACGCGCTCGCTCCGCGCCACGCGCACGGTTTCCGTGAGCTGTTCGACTTCGCCTTGTTTCGTTTCGAGGAGCTGATTGGTGCGGGCAATGAGCGCGTCGGCTTCCTGGATCTGCGATTCCTGCTCGGTTCTCTTCGCTTCCGCGGCGGCGATATCGCTCTCGTAACGCTCGATCAATTCGCCCAGTTCCTGCGCGCGCTGCCGGTTGAAGTCGATCCGATTGCGCAGGCCGGCCATCTCGCTCTGGAGACGCTGGACTTCCGCGCGGGCGTCGCCAATCTCGCCGTCGATTTCATCCAGGTTCCGCCGCTTCGCCGCGAGCTCGTCCTCGCTCGCCTCGATCCTGGTGTGCGCGCTTTGCTCCTTCTCCTGAAGTCCGGCGATTTCTGTCCGGCCGCGCTCGGCGTCGGATTCCAATTCGTCGAGCTGGCGGCGGGAATGATGGGTATCGAGCACTTGCAGATCCGCGAGCAACGTCTGGTAACGGCGCGCCTTTCCGGCCTGCCGCTGGAGCGAACCGATCTGGCGTTTTACTTCCTTAATGATGTCGCCAATGCGGAGAAGATTCGCTTCGGTCGCTTCGAGCTTGCGCAGGGCTTCACGCTTTTGCGTTTTGTATTTGGTGATGCCGGCGGCTTCTTCGAAAACGGTGCGGCGATCTTCCGGGCGCGAG
>QHBM01000163.1 GCA_003244145.1 Chthoniobacterales bacterium | reverse complement strand
TCCGTGTCGCCGCGAATCCGCTGCCGGGCGCGCGCGGTTCCTTCCACCACGGGATTGACCGCTTCGAGATGGCTGGGGTTCGCCGAAAGACGAATCTCCACTTCCGCGCCCGACTCGAGCTTTCGGACCGTGCGATAACCGAGATGATATTTCACATCCCCGTCGCCCGCGACGAGGTCAGGAATGTAGTTGGTGGAAAATTCCGTGAAGATGACCTGAAGCGATTTCTTCAGGAAATTCGCAAGGACATTGAGCCGGCCGCGATGGGCCATGCCCATGCAAATTTCTTCGATCGCCTTCGCCGGACAACGGTGAAGAATGGTGTCGAGCACGACCATGAGCGACTCGGCGCCCTGAAGCGAAAACCGTTTTTGGCCGACGTATCGCGTGTGCAAAAATGTTTCGAAAGTCTCGGCTTCAAGGAGCGCGCGGAGCACGGCGATCTGCGCTTCCCGCGTCGTGCTGTGTTTCGGCGGACGCGATTCGAGACGGTGGCGGACCCAATTGCGAAGGCGCGGATTCTGGATGTGCTGGAACTCCGCGCCGATGGAATCGGCATAAATGCTTTCGAGCAACGCGATCATCTCGCGCAGCGTCATCTTGCGATTGTCGAAAAAGAATTTCGACGACACCTGGAGGCCGAGGTCTTTCTCGCTGAATCCAAGCTCTCGCAAACTCAGCAGCGGATTCTGCGGACGTTTGTCGGCGAGCGGATCGATGCGTGCGATGGTGTGGCCGAGAGTCCGATAGGCGTAAACCAATCCATCCACGCGGGTTTGGAGCGGGCCTTCACTGACTTCCTGACGCGCTGGCGCGTCCGAGACAGCGGCGCCGTTGCGCGGTTGAAGATCGCCCAGCTCGAACCCTTCGAAAAACGCGGACCAACCGGAATCGACCGACTCGGGGTTGTCCTGCCACCGCTGGTAGTTTTCCTCGAGCAATTCGAGATTCACATGGGTGGCGAAAGAGGGGCGCATGGCAGTTTTAATCTGCAAGGATCGGGGGGCACGGCAAGTTGACAGTGCAAAGAGTGTTCCTTTACTTGGAGCGCAAGATGACCGCGGAAGAAATTTACGAATCTGTGACCAACGGCGGCGCGAGCGATTTCGCGGAAGCCGCTGCGATTCTGGAGAGCGCGGGACGATGGTGTCTCATTGGCGGGCTCGCCGTAAATTGTTACGTCGAGCCGGTCTATACGATTGATGCCGATATCGTAGTGGCGTCGGAAAACCTGGCGCGCATCCGCGAGGATTTCCGCGCTGTTGGCTTTGTCCTCGAGGAATTTGCTCACTCCCTCAATGCCATCAAACCGGGGAGCAAACTGCGGATTCAGTTTACCCAGGACCCGCGCTACCTGGCGTTCATCGATCGCGCCGAACGTCGCGAAGTTCTCGGCCAATTGATTCCCGTAGCGAGACTCGAAGACATTGTGCAGGGGAAGGTTTGGGCGTGGAGCGATGCGGAAAGCCGGACAACGAAACGGAAAAAAGACGAGCTGGATCTCTTGCGCATCGCGGAAGCGTTTCCAAATCTTCGAGCGGTGATGCCCCCCGAGATCGCCGCGCAACTCAAGGGGGACGCGAGTTGAAGGCAAAGAGCACCCTGGTCGCTGCCGTGTTTGCTCTGGCCGCACCTTCTCTTTTCGCGCAGGCCGATCCCGCTTCGGAGCCGGCCGTGCTGGCGGTGGCGAAGGTGTTGCCAGCGGTCGTCAACATCAACACCGAGCGGGTCGTGAAACGCCGCGTCCGCGATCCGTTTGAAGATTTCGCGGCGCAATACTTCGGAAATTACCGCAGTCGTCCGCGCGAGATCAGGCAGACGCTGCAAAGCCTCGGCTCGGGCTTCATCGTCGATCCAGCGGGTTACATAGTGACGAACGAGCACGTCGTCCAACGCGCCGCCGATTTGAAAATCGAAGTGACGATGAACGACGGAAAAACTTACAACGCCCGTTACATTACCGGCGACGAAAAGAAGGATCTCGCCTTCATCAAGATCGAAGCGAAAGCCAATTTCCCTTTCATCAACCTCGACAGCATTTCGCCGAATTTGCTTGGGCAAACGGTGCTCGTGGTTGGGAACGCGCTCGGCTACGGCAGCTCGATCAGCCGCGGCGTCCTGAGCGGAACGAAACGCGACATCACGATCGAAGACGTCGATTACAAGGACTTGCTCCAGACCGACGCCGCCATCAATCCCGGGAACAGCGGCGGGCCCGTGGTCGATCTTTCCGGACGACTGGTCGGAATCAGCTCCGCCAAAATGGCCTTCACGCCGCAGGGCGTTCCGACCCAGGGGCTCGGCTTCGCCATTCCCGCGGAGACGGTCAGGAATAGCGTGGCTGAATTCAAAAAAATTGCACAAACCCAGCCGCCTCCAAAACCGAAGCTGGCTGAGCAGGAATCGACCGGATCGCAAGCCGGGCGCCTATTTGGAATGCAACTTCAGAATCTCACGCCGGACCTGACCGACGCGCTTGGCTACGCGCCGGGCAAAGGCGTGCTCGTGAGCGCAGTCGATCCGGATGGCCCGGCCGATCGGGCGGGCATTCAGCGCGGCCTCGTCATTTATCGGGTGGGCAAATACAATGTGACTTCCGTCAAACAACTGGAAAGCTTGCTCGCGCGCGTGGGATCGGGCACGAGCGTCGATTTCACCGTCGGCATCGTGCGTGCGAATGGCCAGGGCCAGCAAGTCGAGACTGTGCCTTTGACGGCGCGGTGAAATCGGCAAAAAATTCGCAACGCGCGACCGTTTCAGTTGTCTGACAGCATTACCGTTTCATGATCAAAGTCGAAAATCTTACCAAGCGCTACGCCGGCCAGACCGCGATTGACGATTTGAATTTCGAGGTCGGCAAGGGCGAGATCATGGGTTTTCTCGGGCCGAACGGCGCGGGCAAAAGCACGACGATGCGGATTCTTTCGAGCTTCATGCCGCCCACGTCGGGCCGCGCGTCGGTCGCCGGTTTCGATATTTTTGAGCAATCGCTCCAGGCCCGCGCGCATCTCGGTTACATGCCGGAAAATGTGCCGCTCTATAACGATATGCGCGTGACGGAGTACCTCGATTATCGCGCCGCGCTGAAAGGGGTGCCGCATCGCCGCATAGCCGAGCGCGTTGGCGACGTGAAAGAATTGTGCGGGCTGAAAGAGGTGGAGAAAAAAATCATCGGCGCGCTTTCGAAAGGTTACCGGCAGCGCGTCGGCCTGGCGGATGCCCTCGTGCACGAGCCGGACTTGCTCATTCTCGATGAGCCGACCAGCGGCCTCGATCCGAACCAGATTCGGCAGGTGCGCGACCTGATCAAAAACCTGGGCAAGCAGCACACGATCCTTCTTTCCACTCATATCCTGCCGGAAGTCGAAATGACGTGCAGCCGCGTCATCATCATTAACAAAGGCCGGATCGAAGCGTGCGACACGCCGGAAAATTTGCTGGGCCGGATCCGGACCGCGAGCGGCGTGGTGGTGGAAGCGAAAGTCGGCTCGGACAACGGCGCGGAGGAGTTAAAGAAGATCGCCGGGGTCCGCGATGTGATCGCGGCGGCCGAAGGGGACTGGCAGATTTTCTCGCTACGCGTCGAAGCCGACACCGATGTGCGCGAGGAAGTTTATCGCATGGCGAGCGCGCGGCATTGGACGCTGCGCGAGTTATCGCAACGCAAGGCAACCTTGGAAGACGTCTTCGTGGAGATCACCCATCCGGACGCGGAGTGAACCATGCGTAAGTTCTATACTCTTCTTTCTCGCGAAGTACGCAGCTACTTCTACTCGCCGATCGCCTACATCGTCCTTGTCTTTTTTCTCTTCGTCAGCGGCGCGGACTTTTACTTCCAGCTTTCGTTCATGAACCAGCGGCCGGTCTCGTACTCGGTCCAGGAAGCGTTTTTCAACTCGGTCTTCTTCTGGTTCGCTTTCGTCCTGATTTTTCCGCTGATCACCATGCGATTGTTCGCGGAAGAATTTAAACTCGGCACGATCGAACCGCTCATGACGGCGCCCGTCCGCGACTGGCAGGTCATCCTTTCGAAATTTTTCGGAGCGCTCGTCTTCTACATCATACTTTGGCTGCCAACACTTATTTACTTCTGGGTCTTCCAGGCCGTCACCCATCAACCCGCCGCGAACTCGATCGGCGCGTACTGCGGCGCTTATCTCATGCTGCTCTTGCTCGGCATGTTTTATCTTTCGGTGGGCTGCCTGGCGTCGGTGGTGACGAAGAACCAGATTGTGGCCGCGATCATTTCGTTCTGCGTCATCACGCTGCATTTTTTCTCCGGCCTCATTTCTTTCGTGCTGAACGAGATCAGCTCGAGCACCCGGCAATTACTCGGTTACTTCTCCGCGATTGAGCAAATGGGAACGCTGTCACGCGGCGAGATCGATACCCGCCCGATGGTTCTTTACCTCAGCATGACGATCGTGATGCTCACCCTCACCTACCAGGCTTTTCAATCGCGGAAGTGGCGACTGTGAAAATGGCCACGGACGAAAAATCGGCCGCCAAGCCGCAGAAGATTCATCGCGTTCGCATCGGACTGAACGTGGTGGTGCAGATCGCGCTCCTGTTTTTTCTCGCGCTGATGGTGAACTACCTCGGGTTCGAGCATTACACACGCTGGGACCTTTCGCGGGACAAAAAATATGCGCTCTCGGATAAGACCAGGCGTTTCCTCGATTCGATCAAAGGCAAAGTGCGCGCGACGGTTTTCTTCTCGCCGAGCAACCCGATCGGGCCGGACGTGCAGGCGTTGCTGACCGAGTATCAGTACGCCGCGAAAGGGAAGATGGACGTCGAGAACATCGATCCGGAGCGGAACCTTTCTCGCGCGAAAGAGCTCTTCGATAAATACAAAGTGGTGAGCGACGAGAGCCTCGTCATCCTCGATTACGACGGCCGCAACAAGACCGTGAAAGCGTCGGAAATGGCGGAGGTGGACCAGGGAAATCCAATGATGGGCGAACAGCCAAAAATCGCCGCCTTCAAGGGCGAACAGGCGATTACGAGCGCGCTGATGGACCTGGTCGAGGGAAAGAAAAACGTCATCGGATACGTGCTCGGCCACAAGGAACCGCCTGTTGCGGACGCACCCCCAAGTTTGACGCCGGCCATGGCGGCGGACGCAGGCGCGCGCAGTCCGATCTCCGTCCTCAAAACGGTGATCGAGAACGAGAACATGAAGTTTCAGGAACTGAATTTGTTTGAAGTGAGCGCGGTCCCGGCCGATCTGAAAACGATCATGATCGACGGGCCGCAGTACGATTTTTCCGACCGCGAAATGAAATTGCTCAAGGATTTTTGGGAGAAGCAGGGCCGCATTCTTCTGCTGCTCGATCCCTCCGCGAAAACGCCGAAGCTGAACGCGTTTCTGTATGAGCTCGGCGTGAAGGTGAACGACGACCGGCTCATGGCGATGGTCAAAACCGGCATCCAGGAAATGGCGCGAGTGCGCGATGTGCTCGGACGTTTTCTGCCTGACAGCCCAATCACCAAGCGGCTCGCGGAGGTGCGAGGCGTGTTTGTCGGCGGGACTTCCTCCTTAGCGCTGGAGCAGGACCGCGTGCGTGCAGCCAACGTCCGGCTCCAGCCGCTGATCCAGGCGGAGAAAGGCTACTGGGCTGAAACCGATTACAACACAACCGACGAAGCGAAACTCCAGGCCGACGCGGCGAAAAATAGCGGCGTTGTCCTCACGATCGCGGCCTCGATCGAAAAAGGTGGCAGCGCGGACGAGCGCGTCCAGGCAAATTCATCGCGGCTGGTGGTCGTGACGAATGCGAGTTTCATCCAGGACAGCGCGATCACGCAGGACCAGCAGGCGCTCGATTTCATTTCGGGCAGCGTGAACTGGCTCTTGAGCCGCGAACAACTCATCGGCATTGCGCCGAAGGTACCGCGCACGCTCGCTTTCAGCCTGGATGACAACGCCATGCGAAATCTGCGCTGGTTGATTCTTGTCCTCCTGCCGCTCATTCCGGCCGTTTTGGGTTTCGCCGTTTGGTGGCAGCGCCGTAGATAACTGGCGGGCGTTTGGAATTTCAGAGTCCATGAAAACAAAGACGACGCTTCTTCTGTTGGCAGTGGCGGTGGCGGTGGCCGTTTACATCAAGTTCTACGAAAGCAAAGGGCCGAACACCGAGGAGGCCAAGCGCCAGGCGGGGAACGTAGTCAATTTCGAGCGCGATTCGCTCGATGGAATCGTGATTCAAAACGGCGACGACAAAGTCGAGCTGCGGCGTCAGGGCCAGAAGTGGCGGATCGAGGCGCCGTTCAAAGACCAGGCTGATCGTGGAACGGTCGAGAATCTTTTGGCCGACCTCGACAACTGGCAGAAATACGACGCCATTCCGGCGAGTGAAATTGCGAAGAACAAAAACAAGCTCGACGAATTCGGCCTGAGCAAAGCGAAGCTGCGGTTGAAATTGCTCGGGAAAAATGCGCCGCCCGAAATCACGTTCGGGAACGACGCCGCGCTCCAGGGCAAAATGTACGTGCGAGTCGGAGACGGGAGCGACGTCTTTCTCGCCGCGCAATCGGTCCGCAACGACATCGCGAAAAAGCCCGAGGACTTTCGCGATCGCAAATTGACGGACCTGAACATGGCGCAGGTCACACGCGCGTTGCTCAAGACCGCCGCCGGAGAAATGGAGCTCGAGAAGAAGGCCGACCATTGGGAAATCGTCAAACCGCTCCGGGCTCGCGGCGACGACCAGAAGATCGCGGATATCCTCGCGCAAGTGACGACGGCGCAGATTCAACAATTCATAGCCGAAGACCGCGGCGATCTGCGGCCTTACGGCCTGGCCGAGCCGCGCGGCTCCATTACCCTCTTTTCGACTGATGATAAGAACGGCCAGGTCCTTCAAATCGGCGGTGTTCCCGAGAAGGAAAAGGAGCAGGTCTACGTGCGGTTCACCGCGCGCAACGCCGTTTACACCTTGCCGAAAAAGATTGAAGAGATTCTGGCGGTGAAGCCCGCCGATCTGCGCAATCGGCATTTGGTTCGGATCGATACCAATCAACTCGATCGCATCACGATCGATGCGGCCGGCAAAGGCAAGACGGTGCTGGCGCGCAAGGAAGAGAACTGGACCATCGCGAGCCGGAATAAACAGGCGGCCAACGCGAGCGAGGTCAACCGTCTCCTCGATCTGCTCCAGAACGAGCTGGTCACGAAATTTGTGGATGACGTCGCGTCAGACCTGCCGAAGTACGGCCTCGATAAACCGCAGCTCCAATTGACCTTCAGCTCGTTCGCGTCCGAGAACACGGCGGAGACGACGGCGGGGGAACATCCATTCGCCACCATCGCGTTCGGAAAAGTAGATGGAGACAACGTCTATGCGCGGCTGGGCGACGAGCCGTTCATTGTCGCGGTGCGCCGCGGATTGCTCGACAACATTTTCACCGATCCATTGCAATGGCAGGAGCTCGCCATTTTCCGGTTCAAGGCAGACGAGGTGCACAAGCTCACGGTCGTAACGGACCATGAGTCGGCGTTGCTCCGGAACGCGAACAAGGAATGGACCTGGGTGAAAGGCGACGCTCCGATTCAGCAGACGAATGTGCAGTCGCTGTTGAATACACTCACGGTTTCGCGTGCGGTGCGCTGGGCGGGCGCGACGATTCCCGGGCACGGCTTCGAGAAACCACAGATCGCGATCACGTTCACGACTTCGCCCGATGACAAGGCCGTGCATAAGCTTGTCGTGGGCGGTCCCGCCGGCGGAGGAATGTGGTTCGCGCGGACCGACGAACGCGAAGGAACTTTTGTGATCAGCAATCCCGATTTCAACGCGCTGCGTTTGCCGCTGGTGGCGGAGCCAACGCCGGCCGCGGTCGCGAGCCCTGCGGGTTCGACGACGCCCACGGCCACCGCGACGCCAGTGACAATACCGACCCCTAGGTAGGGGCGGTTCACCGAACCGCCCGCGCGCAGCGTCGCATCCCCCGGGCGATTGAGGTCAATCGCCCCTACCTGGACGCCGCGTAGATCGTCGCGATGCCGCCGGTGAGAGATTCGGCAGACGCGTTCGCAAAACCATTCGCTTTGATTAACAGCGTCATCTCTTTTCCGCTCGGAAATTTTTCGATCGAGCCGGCGAGATAATCGTAAGCCTCCTTTTGTCCCGTCACGAGCGAGGCCAGACCCGGCAGACACCGATGCAGGTAAAATCGGTACGCGGGCCGCAACGCTCCCGCGGGCAACGAGAAATCGAGGACGAGCAAGTGCCCGCCTGCGCGCAAGACGCGGCCCATTTCCCGCAAGGCCAAATTCCAATCCGCCATGTTGCGCAATCCGAACGCGACCGTCACGCAATCAAACGACTCGGCGGCAAACGGCAAATGCAGAGCATCTGCCAGAACTGTTTCGCGGACGCCTTTGCGTTTGGCGATCTCCAACATTTCCGGCGAGAAATCGGCCGCGGTGATCGCGGCTTCCGGCAGGCGACGTTGCAACGCGAGCGCAAGATCGCCGCTGCCCGTCGCTAAATCGAGCACGCGACGCGGCTGCCATTGTTCGACTATTCTGGTCGCGCGCCGGCGCCATAAGAAATCGGTGCCGCCGCTGAGCAAATGATTTGCCAGATCGTAGCGTCGCGCGATCCGGCCAAACATAGCGCGGACCGAATCAGGATCGCGCGAGATATCAGGAGTGGCGTTCAATCAGGAACAAGGAGAGGCGGTTTGAAACCGCCCGTTTATTTTAGGCCGGCGGTTGCACACCGCCGCTCCTTGAGGCGCACTCACCGGCGTTATTCCAAGGGCGGTTCGGAATTGTCTTCTTCGCGCGGAACCAATCGGTTTTTCTCGATGATGCGGGCACAGGTGTTCCAGCGCAGAAGCGCATCATCGTTCCCGGGCGGACGGACGGCTTCCGCTTTTTCGAACCAGCTCATGGCGTCGCGAAAACCGTCGTAGGCATAATGCTTGGAGCCCGGCGTGCCTTGCGCCAGCTTCGCCTTGGCGCGGCGTTCGGCCAAAATGCCGGTGTAATAGGCGCGCTCATACTCGCCTTTCACTCGGGCGAGCAACTCCTTCGCCTGCGTGTCGCTGACGCCATAACCCTTGCCGAAACGGTCCGTCACCGCGAGCAACAGCGTGATCAGGGCCACCTGATTTTCCGGATCGGCCCGCAAGACATCGAGGCAAATGCTTTCCGCTTCGGCGGGCTCGTTCAGCAGGCGATAACGTTCGGCCTTCTCCAGCGCCGTCGGGATCGCTTCCTTCGAGAGTGGCTTGAGCTCAGACATTTTTCTTGGAACCGAATCGCCGCAGCAGTTTCGCGACGGGATCATAATACTGATCAACCACCCGCTCTTTCAATGGAATGATTCCGTTATCGGTGATCTGGATGTTTTCCGGGCAAACTTTCGTGCAGCATTTCGTGATGTTGCAGTAACCGATCCCCTGCGCCTCGCGCAATTCGGGAATTCGGTTTTCGGTGTCGAGCGGGTGCATTTCCAGCGCGGCCACGTAAATCAGAAAGCGCGGGCCGATGAATTCGTCGTGCTTCCGGTGATCGCGCAGAACGTGGCAGACATCCTGGCAAAGAAAGCACTCGATGCATTTCCGGAATTCCTGGACGCGATCGATGTCTTCCTGTGCCATTCGCCAGGTGCCGTCGGCCGCATCCGGCGCGCGCGGTTTGAATTTCTTGATCTTTTTCTTCACTCGAAAATTCCAGGAAACGTCCGTGATCAAATCCTTCACGATTGGGAAGGCCTTGATCGGCTCGACCGTGATCGGTTTGTCGAGTGGCAGATCGCTTAGCCGCGCCATGCACATCAGTTTCGGCATGCCGTTTACCTCGGCGGAACAGGAACCGCACTTTCCCGCTTTGCAATTCCAGCGGCAGGCAAGGTCGTTTGCCTGCGTCGATTGAATGTCGTGCACGGCGTCGAGCACGACCATGCCTTCCGAAACTTCGGTCGTGTAATCTTCGAACGCGCCGCCCTTCGTATCGCCGCGCCAGATTTTGAAAGTGGCCGCGCTCACTTCATTTCCTCGATCACTTTTTTCAAATAGTCGGGCATTTCCGGAATGGATTCGAGCCGGGTCTGCATTGTGCCCTCCGCGTCGCGAGAAATAATCGTGTTCACCTTCGCGAAAGCGTCGTCCTTGTCTGGATAGTCGTCCCGGAATTGCGCGCCGCGACTTTCTTTGCGTTCCAAGGCCGAACGCGTGATCGCTTCGGAGACCGTCAGCAGATGTTTGAGATCGAGCGCGGTGTGCCAGCCGGGATTGAAGTCGCGCGTGCCGGTGATGCCGACTTGCCCGGCGCGTTCCCACAATTTCCCGATCTCCTCCAACGCGTGTTGCATTTCTTCTTCGCGCCGAACAATTCCGACATCGTGCTGCATTACCTCCTGCAAATGTTTCTGCACCTGATACGGCCCTTCGCTCTGTGGATTCGCGGAACGCTCGAACGGTTCCAAGGCCCGCCGCGTGACTTGTTCGATCTGCTGTTGGTCGATCGCGCCAAGTGAATTTTCCTTCGCAAACGCGGCGGCATACTCGCCCGCGCGTTTGCCGAAAACCAAAAGGTCCGAGAGCGAATTTCCGCCGAGCCGATTCGCGCCGTTGATCCCAGCCGCGCACTCGCCCGCCGCGAATAGTCCGAGCACGGTGGACATCTGGGTGTCGGCATCCACATGAATCCCGCCCATGATGTAATGGGTCGTGGGCCCGACCTCCATCGGTTCTCGCGTGATATCGATATCGCCGAGCGCTTTGAACTGATGATACATGCTCGGCAGCTTGCGTTTGATGTGCTCTTCGCCGCCGGAAATCTTTTGCTTGATCCACGAGATGTCGAGGAAGACGCCGCCGTGCGGACTGCCGCGGCCTTCTTTGATTTCGCGCACGATGCAACGCGCCACGTGGTCGCGCGTAAGTAGCTCGGGCGGGCGGCGCGCATTCTTGTCGCCCTGGGTGTAGCGCCAGCCTTCTTCTTCGTTGTCGGCGGTTTGTGTTTTGTAGTTGTCGGGAATGAAATCGAACATGAAGCGCTTGCCTTCCTTGTTCGTAAGGATCCCGCCTTCGCCGCGGACGCCTTCGGTGACGAGCATGCCGCGCACACTCGGCGGCCAGACCATGCCGGTGGGATGGAACTGGACGTACTCCATGTCGATTAGTTCCGCGCCGGCGTGATAAGCGAGTGAATGACCGTCGCCGGTGCAATCCCAACTGTTGCTCGTGATTTTGTAGGCCTTGCCGATGCCACCGGTCGCGAGCACGACGGCTTTCGCGCGGTAAATTTTGAAGCGGCCTCGCTCGCGATCGTAACCAAACGCGCCCACCACCCGGTCTCCCTCCTTGAGCAAGGCGAGGATGCAAATCTCCATGTGGACATCGATGCCTTGATGGATCCCGTGGTCCTGCAGCGTGCGGATCATCTCCAGCCCGGTCCGATCGCCGACATGAGCGAGGCGTGGATATTTGTGGCCGCCAAAATTTCTTTGGAGGATGCGGCCGTCCTTGGTGCGATCGAAAACCGCGCCCCAGGCTTCCAATTCATGCACGCGCTCCGGCGCTTCCTTGGCATGCAGCTCGGCCATGCGGGGGCGATTCAGATATTGACCGCCGCGCATGGTGTCCGCAAAATGCACGCGCCAGTTGTCGCGATCGTCCACGTTGCCCATCGCGGCGGCGACACCGCCCTCGGCCATCACGGTATGCGCTTTCCCCAGCAGCGATTTCGAAACCAGTCCCACCGTCACGCCCGCCGCCGACGCTTCAATGGCGGCCCGCAAGCCCGCGCCGCCCGCCCCAATAATGAGAACATCGTGCTCAAACGTCTGGTACGCGGCCACTAAAAAATTCTCCAATCCCGCCAGATACCCATCGAGCACATCCTCACGTACAGATCCGAAAATCCGACCGTGAACAAGCTCAACCAAGCCCACATCATGTGGCGGCGGTTGAGACAGCTAACGCAATCGTACGCGGTCTTGCGGACCGGCGAGCGCGAGAACCGGTCGAGAAATCCGCCCGCCAAATGGCGTAGCGAATGACAGCCGAAAGTGTAGCTGCCGAGCAGGATCACGTTGAGCAGCAACACGAGCGAGCCTAGATGAACCTCAAAGCCGGGCCACCAGAACCCCTCCCAGGCATCATGCGCGAGCAGCACCAGAAAGATCAGCGCGAGATACAGAAAATAGCGGTGGACGTTTTGCAGGATGAGCGGGAAAGATCGCTCGCCCAGATATTTTTTCCGCGGCTCACCGACGGTGCAGGAAGGCGGATCGGCCCAAAACGCCTTATAATACGCGCCGCGATAGTAGTAGCAGGTAAATCGAAATCCGCCGGGCGCCCACAGGATCAGCAGCGCTCCCGAGAAGGGAAGCCACGCGGGAAACCACCCCGGCTTGGCGCCGAACCACGCGTGCTGGGCGTCTCCCAGCAACTCGGGAGAGTAAAACGGCGAAAGATATGGGCCGAAGCGGTAATGATTTCCCTGAAAAGCCGCCCACGTGGAGTAAACGATAAAAGTGGAGAAGCCGAGGAAAACCAGCAGCGGTGTCACCCACCAGAAATCGCGCCTCGCCGTTTGCCCAAACCGGCCGCGGACGAGTGGCACGTCAACGCGTGGCACGTCAATGCGTGGCACGTCAATGCGCGGCGCGTTAAAGGAGGACATAGCAGATGCAATTCTGAGTCATTCGTTGAGTGAACCTAGGGAGCCTGTACCGGAATGGATAGCGTCTGCGAGATCGGAGTTCCGTCGAGCGTCACCGTTACGGGCACATCTCCGTTGGGCGCGGAGAGGGGAACGATCACGTTGAATTGATAGAGACCGACGGATCCCGGATTCAAACCCTGGTAGAGTATCGGCGCCGGCAAATTCCCGAAATTAAATTGCAGGAGCGTGGTCAAGATAGCCTGCCCTTGCACGATGTGCCCGGCCATCGCCACGCCGCCCGGTTCTAGCGGGCCAAAGCCGATTCCGTACACAATCAGCGTCTCGCCCGGTACGGCCGGCGTTGTCGCGAGACCGGAAATTTTTCCATTGCCTACAAACCCGCCCGTCGCCGCGTGAATCGCCGCGAGATATTGCTTGCCGCTCAGATTAAATAAGGCCGGAGCGTACAATCCCGGCTGAACGGCGTTGATGGCGATCGTCACCGGCGCGCTCGGCTGGCCTCTGTAATTAACGATGACGGGGACCGGTCCGCCGCTCGGAATGTTGGCGGGAATTTGAACATTGACTTGGCTCGGGCTTACGAAATACACGTAAGCGGGCTGGCCGTTCACGGAGACGGTCACGCCATCGAGAATCGTGGGCGCGGCGCCGTTGACGAAGTCGCTCGATCCCCATTGCCGAGTCGTTCCCGCCAGATTCGACCCATAAATTTCGACGAACGATCCGGGCGTGGACGCTAGCGCGCCGCCGAACGCGCTGGCCGTGATAATCCCGCCCGCGCTTATCGAAGGCCCCGAGTCCAATGGGGCGATGGACGTAACCAGCACGAAATTCTGGTCTTGCGGCTGCGACGTTCCGTTGTAATTCACCAGGGGCAGCTGATCGAAAGGGGAGCCCGCATTGTAAACGGGGACCCCCGCGATTTTATCCATCACGGCGAGTCCGGC
>QHBM01000112.1:236-26292 GCA_003244145.1 Chthoniobacterales bacterium | reverse complement strand
AACTCTCTACATGTCATCTAGGCTATCGGACGCCGCTTGACGTATAGAGGGCTGACGGGCAATGTGGAAAACAACTGAACGTCACGCCAGCGTCGTGGCAAATGAAAGGCCCAACGATGAGTTTAGAAAATCTTGCGAGTCCGACGGCGCCGGCCACCAAGCAGATAAAATTCCATCAAATCAAAAGCAATTTCTTCCGCGCTATTCACGCTGACGGAGCGTGGATTAGCGTGCATCCTAACGAATTCATACATTTAACGTTTTACAACGAACGTGCAGCAATCGCCACCGAAGTTGTCCACAACCTCACCGAAACTGATCAGCTTGGAGCTGAGGACATGGCGAAGCGGCTCACGAAAAAGGGTTTTGTGCGCGAAATGGAAGTCGATGTGATTCTAAATCGCATTACGGCTGAGTCACTTCATAAGTGGCTGGACGATTACCTAAAGGGATCACTGAAGACGACCAAGATGGAAATGATGTAAGCCATGAATTATAGCCCTACCTTGGTTGGAGCAGCAGCGATGGCAGCAACAACGCTTTATCCAATGAACGCCATTGATCCAGACCGCAACATTACTGGCAATGTCGGAATTTATCATTTTGATATGCCAGCTGTTTTACTTGAAACGCACAATAGTTACTCATCTGGCTCCCGGACCGCTCAGCCGGCCGGCGACATTGAATCTCAGTTCTTAGCACTGGCGCAAAAATGGAAAGATGAAACGGGGTTTCATTCTTCACTGTCGGAGAAGTTCATGCACCCAGCCTATCAGAGAATAATGGCTATGGGTCGCCCCGCTCTCCCGTTTATACTGCGGGATCTGCAACAGAACTCGGGACATTGGTTTTACGCTTTGCGATTCATCGTGGATGAAGACATAGCAGTTGGAACCAAGACCGTACCTGAAGCTAGAGCGGCATGGCTAGAATGGGGATACGCGAATGGGTATATTTAGGGCGTGGTAACTAGACCTCGTAATTGTTCATGGGTTACCAGCGTATTTGAAAATATTACCCCGCAAGACTTTCGTTGCTCAAGTGACCCAGATGACGATTACAACTGTATTGCCTGGGCCGCTGGCAAGACCGACAATTATTGGTGGCCAACAAAGTTGTGGCCCTATCATTGGCCTAACGGGCTACCCACATTCCCCAATGACCCCAACCATGTCGCCGAGTCAGTAGCCAATTTTGTGGCCGCTTTCGAAACGGAAGGTTATAGGGAGTGCAACGATGGGAAGCTTGACCGGCGATATGAAAAGGTAGCGATTTTTGCTAATGCAGCAGGCAGAGTTAAACATGCCGCCCGATTGTTGCCGAGTGGAGTCTGGTCAAGCAAGCTAGGAGAACACGAAGACATTGAACACAAAACGCTCGAATGCATAGAAGGCAACGGTTACGGCTACGTTAGGGTTTATTTAAGAAGAAAATTACCCAAACTTCAAAGACCAAATTGGCTGAGAACATTCCGCTCGTTTCTCTTGAGACGTTCCTGAAAGGCACGAGGACAATTCCTTCTAAGCGACGAACGGTTGACAGCCTCGGCTGTTCAGCTTCCATGAAATTCCATCCTCAACACTGGCCGCTCGCCACTTTGTTGTCCCTGCTCCTGCTCGCCACGGCGAGTTGTTCGAAATCGAAAGCGCCCGCGCTGGCGGCGGCAACGCCGCAGCCTACTGCCAATTCGAGCCAGCCGGCGCCTTCATCTCCTGCCGTCAAGGAAAGTGACTTCGACGCGTGTGCGCTCCTGACAAAAGAAGAGGTGCGCGCGGTCCAGGACGAACCGTTCGCAACCGCGCGACCGAGCCAGAAAACCGGCGGAGGGGTTACGGTGGCCCAATGTTACTTCGAGTTGCCGACGCCGGTGAACTCCGTCGTGCTGACCGTGACGCAAAAGGCGGATGGCCCGGACGCGCGCGACCCGAGAGAAATGTGGCAGGAACTCTTCCATCGCGAAAACCAGACGGAGAAGCCGCGAGAAGATGCGAAGGAGAAGGAACGCGCCGCGCCCGAAAAAGTGGAAGGAGTGGGAGAAGAAGCCTTCTGGTCCGGAACGCGCGTAGGTGGCGCGTTGCATGTCTTGAAAGGCAATGTCTTCATCAGGATCAGCGTAGGCGGCGCTGGCGATCAGGCGGCAAAGAAAGAGAAGTCGAAGGCGCTCGCCCAAAGCGTTCTGAAACATCTCTAAGCCAGCACCGCGCAAATCGTGCCGGTCATCGACCTAACGACTGAGATTCATGCGTCGCTCGATCGCGTTTTCGATCTCGCCCGCAGCGTCGATCTCCACACCGCCTCGACCGCTCAAACCGGCGAGCGCGCCGTCGCCGGTGTCGTGACGGGCCTTATGCACCTGGGCGACGAGGTGACTTGGGGGGCCAGGCACTTCGGCTTTTGGCAGCATCTGACCAGCCGCATTACCATCTACGACCGGCCCATTCACTTCCGGGATTCCATGGTGCGCGGAATTTTTCGACGCTTCGATCACGATCACTTCTTTGCCCCGCGCTCCGGGGTCACGTTCATGCGCGACGTGCTCGACTATAAGTCACCCTGGGGCGTTCTCGGGCGCGTGGCCGATCGGCTCGCCGTTACTCGCCACCTCGAGCGCCTGCTCCTTCGCCGGAACGCCGTCATCAAAACCGCGGCGGAGACCGATCAATGGAAGCGCTTCCTGAGTGAACCGAGAGACTGACTTTACTCAATCGTGATCTCTTTCGGATCGATGTCGGGCCTGGGATAATTCGGCTTCATCTCTTCGAGCGCGGTCACCACGGTCTCGAGCATGACGAGATTGCGCATCCATTTGCGGTCCGCCGGCACGATCAGCCAAGGCGCGTGCTTGGTAGTGCAGGTGTTGATCACATCTTCGTAGGCGCGCTGGTAATCCTCCCAAAGCTTGCGCTCCGCCAAATCCCCCAGGTTGAATTTCCAAAGCTTGTCGGGCTCTTTAAGCCGCGCTTCCAACCGGCATTTTTGTTCCTCCTTCGAAATGTGGAGGAAGAACTTCAGGATGGTGACGCCGTTTCGGGTCAGCAATTTTTCGAAGGCGTTGATGTCCTCGCAACGTTCGCGCCAGGCCTCTCTGGAAATTTCGCCATGCACCAAAGGCACCAGGACATCTTCGTAATGCGACCGGTTCCAGAGGCCGACCGCACCTTTCCGCGGCGCCGCCTTATGCACGCGCCAGAGAAAATCGTGATCTCTTTCCTCGGCAGTGGGATACTTGAAATTCGTCAACTGCACGCCGTTCGGGTCGAGCCCGTAACAAAGATTCTTGATCGCGCCGTCCTTCCCGCCCGTGTCCATCGCTTGCACCACGATGAGCAGACTCCGTTCGTGTTCCGCAAACAGCGCTTCCTGAAGCTCCGCCAGGCGTTCGCGCAATTTTTCGATCTTTTTGGCCGCGTCCGATTTCGAATGGCCGGCTGTCTCGCGCGGATCAATCTCCGCGAGATTGATGTCGTGTCCGGGCCGGGTCAGGAGAATTCCTTTCCCTTGCCGGCCGCGAAACACCTTCTTTATCTTCCGGATCAAGCGCGTTCACGGTATCGGGGCGGGCTTCTGCTCGCAATGGTTTTAGCGCGACCGACTGATGTAGACAGGATTCACAGGATTAACCGGATTTGGGAAAGACAATGGGGGAGCAGAACTCAATCCTTGGCATCCTGTTAATCCTGTCTAACTCTTCTCCCGAACCAGATCATTTCCGCATATGAAACTTTATTTTCTTCGTCATGGAAAAGCCGATTGGCCGAATTGGGAAAAGTCCGACGACGAACGGCCGCTGACGGAGGAGGGCGAGGAGCAGGTCGCCGCCGTCGCAAAACTCCTCGCGCGTCTCGAAATCGCGCCCGCCATCTTAACCAGTCCGCTCCCGCGCGCGAGCCAGACGGCGAACATCGCCGGCAAATACTTGAAGACCGAGGTGTGCGAAGAGCCTCTGCTGCGCCCCGGCTTTGATGCCGCGCGCCTGAAGACGATCCTGAAAAACTCTTCTGGCAAAAGCCTGATGGTGGTCGGACACGAACCGGATTTTACTCACATCATCTACCAATTAACCGGCGGACGGACCAAGCTCTCCAAAGCCGGCGTCGCGCTGGTCGAACTCGAAACCGGGTCAACGAAAGGCGAGCTACGCTGGCTCGTCCCTCCAAAATTCGCGACGAAGTAACCGACGCCTAACGTATGTCTCTCTCTTCCTTTGGACGTTGGACGTTGGGCGTTGGGCGTTGGGCGTTCCTCCTCTTCTTCTTCGCTGCCCTGCCCGTGGTGGCCCTCGGCCAATCCGCGCCTAACGACCGCCAAGTCGTCGTCGTTGTCTGGGATGGCATGCGTCCCGATTTCATGACCGAGCAAAATACGCCCGCGCTTTGGCAGCTCGCTCGTGACGGCGTCAACTTCCGCCATCACCACTCGGTTTATCCCACGGCCACCAACGTCAACGGCGCCGCGATCGCGACCGGCGTTTATCCAAACCGAAACAGTTTGCTCGCGAACCGCGAGTACCGTCCGCAAATCGATCCGCTCAAAGTGTTCGAAAACGCAGAGCCGGCCGTTATCAAAAAAGGAGATGAAGTCACTGGCGGAAAATATCTCGCGACGCCGACGATCGCAGAAATTGTCCGCGGCGCCGGCCGGTCCACCGCGATCGTTGGCACCAAGGCGGTGGCCTTTCTCCACGATCGCCACGCTGAATGGACTTCCGCGACCTCAAAAGATGCCTTCACTAAATTCGCGGCCGCACCAATGCCGGCAAGTCTGCGCGCGGAAACCCTGAAGCTACTCGGCCCCTTTCCGACCGCGTCGGGGAATACCGGCAATGAGCGCAGCAGCTACGCGGTCCGCGCGCTAACCGAGATTCTATGGCGCGAGGGCTTGCCTGCCTTTTCGCTCCTGTGGCTTAACGAGCCCGATCAAACCCAGCACGACTTCGCGCCCGGCGCCGAAGCTTCGTTGGCCGCCGTGCGAAGTTCGGATCGCAACCTTGCTCTCGTCCTCGACGCGATTGCGAAAAAGAATGCGCGCGAAACAACCGACGTCCTGGTTGTTTCCGATCACGGCTTCTCCACCATCGAGCGCGGGATCGATTTTCCGGAAACATTGCGCGCCGCAGGCTTCGACGCCGTCACGTCCTTTAAGGACAAGCCGAAGGCCGGACAAATCATGGTGGTCGGGAATGGCGGCACGGTTTTGTTTTACGTCATCGGGCACGACCGCGCCGTCACGATGCGGCTGGTCGAATGGCTCCAGCACTCCGACTTCGCCGGCGTGATTTTCGCGCGGGAAAAATTCGAAGGAACTTTCCCGCTGGAATCCGTCCACGCCAATACGGCGGATGCGCCCGATGTAATGGTGGCAATGCGCTGGAACCCGAAACCGAATCAGTTCGGCGTCCCCGGCCAGCTCATTACGGATTCAGCCCGCGGCGCCGGCCAAGGCAGCCACGCCAGTTTGAGTGAGTTCGACGTTCACAATACCCTGGTCGCGGCCGGTCCCGATTTTCAGCACGGGGTGGCGAGCGATGTCCCGAGCGCCAACGTCGATATTGCTCCCACTGTTCTGCATATTCTCGGGGTGCAGACACCAAACAAATTTGATGGCCGCGTCTTGTCCGAAGCGATGAATGGCCGGTTCACCCAGCCTGAGCCGCTGAGCAAAACCCTGGAGGCCAACTGCAAATTTTCTGCCGGCGAATGGCGCCAGCATCTCCGCGTTTCCTTGGTGGGCGAAACTCTTTACCTCGATGAAGGCAACGGCTCTTTTTCTGATGGTGGGAAATGAACAACGGCCCGAGGGCGGGCCGGCTCGAGATCTCATCTAACCGGTGCCACATCGACACCGCCAGCGTTCCAGACGCGCCCATCTCCAACTAAGCCACGGTGACGTTGTCCACGTGGCCGGAAAGCCTCTCGGGTTTGGCGCGGAAATCGATCGCGTGCCGGCCAACATCGATCACTTCTGGATCACCCTCGGAACGAAGACCGGCGACCCGATCCGCGTCGCGCTCAGCACTCACTCACGACAAAACGCTGCCGCCGGATTCGATCCACGGATCCGGCTGGGAACCGTCGCGTCGGCTTGGACAGACTTGCCGCCTTCCGCCCTGGTTAAATCAAGCGGCTTGGATTACCGCGAGATCGAAGCGGTTTCTCCCGTGAGCTACATCGACTTCGAACGGCCCGCGCTTGAAACTTTCCTCATAGAAAAAATAACGCGGGCCATCTTCATCGAAGTGTGGGGCCAGCTCTACGTCCGAACTCATACCGGAATTCACCAGATCCACAGCATGCGCGCCAGTTGTAGCGTGCCGCGCGATTATGCCGGCCGTGATGGGGCCATTCGCTTTTACTTTCCCGATGGAACCGCGGAGATGCTCCTCTTCAAATATTGCGGCCAGGCGTGAGGCATCTTCTCTTCGCCATCCTCCATCCTCAATCCTCCATCCTCGTTGAGTACCAGGGAGGGGACTCGAACCCCTAAGGATTGCTCCACCAGATCCTAAGTCTGGCGCGTCTGCCAATTTCGCCACCCTGGCCATTGGACGAACTCAATCTAGCACAATCAATCGCGGAAAAGCGACGTCGCGCCGGAGATGCGCGGCAGTTACTGCTGCCGTCCCTCGCTTTTTTATTTCACCTTCTTAAAGCAAAAGAGAATCAGTGAGCCAAGCGCAGGTTTGTCGCCGGCCGCTGACGCAGGACAGCGAAAATTTCCGCGATCGTGCTCACGGCGATCTCCGCCGGAGAGTCGGCGCCGATGTCCAGTCCGAGCGGGGCATAAACTCGTGACAACTTTTCCGAAGCAACGCCGCGCTCGCGGAGGCGATCGAAGACATGGTGGACCTTTCGTCTGCTCCCGATCATGCCGATGTAACCGGCGCCGGTCTGCTCCACCGCGACAGCCAACGCTTCGCGATCGATTTCATGATTGCGACTCACGATCACGAGCCCTTCGTCACTTTGCCATTGGTGGGATGCGATAAAGTCGACCGGTGAGATATCGGAAACGCGAGTGACCCGAGGCGGCAGATCGGCGAGCAACTCCGCGCGATCATCGATCACGGTGACGAAAAGGCCACACTCAAGCGCGAGGCGGGCAATCGCGTGGGAGCAGTGGCCTCCGCCGATCAAGAAGATCGCTTCGCTCACCGCCTGTGGCTCGATCAAGACCGTGACTTCGCCGCCGCAGATCGCGCCGAAAGAATCGGCTTCGCCTTCGCGGAGCGGATAGGACTTTAACGAAGGTTTTCTTTCCCGCAGACTCGCCAGCGCATCGGCAGCGACCAGCGATTCAAATTTCCCGCCGCCGATGGTGCCGCTCGTTTTGTTGTCGGCGTAAACCAGCATTTTGGATCCGGCGGCCCGCGGGACGGAACCGGTGGTCGCGGCCACGGTAACCACGGCGAAAGGCTTCCGGGCCTCTCGCGCCGCCATCAACTCGGCGACGAACGCATCAGTCATCGCGCGCCACGGTTGCGACGATGTCGCCATGAGGCTCATCCGTCGGAACGAAGACCTCGTTCTTATTCTCGAGACCGAACGGCACGAGATTGATGAGCAGGCAATGCTTGTTAGGCATGGCCAGGTCGAGCTTTGAAATCTCGGCGCAGGCACCAAGCGCCGCTTCGCCCATCTGGAACAAAGTGGTTTGCGCCGACGGGCTGTAGTTGTTCGCGAATACTTTCAGCATCGCATTCAGGATCGCTTCGTTCGCGTGGCCGTAATCGTCCGGCTGATCTTGAAACGTCCACGTCGCGCTGAAGGAGGTCGCCAGGATCCGATCGGTGGTCTCGGGCAATGTCGTGAATTCATCCTTCGGATATTTTTCGAACCCCGAGCCGGTCGATTTCAAAATAACTAGATCGCGAATTCCCGAACGGACGATCCTTGCCTCTTTGCTGGCGGTAACGCGCGTGAACCATCGGGCGTCACTGCCGGCTCTAAATGAATGCGGATGCGGCTTGCCCTCCACCTTCAATCTCTCCCAAGGCCTCTCCGCGATCTCGATCTCGACTTCGCGCACCTGTTCGTAACGCATCAAAAGATGATCGGCCAGCACGAGTCCGAACCGCTCGATCTCCACTCCGAGGTGCTGGTGGGCGAAAGCATTGATCGTGTTTTTGATCGTGTCTGTCGCCACCACCTTGCTGTTGTCGCCGGAGGTGTAGGAAGAGGCAAAATCGCCGCTCAGGAATGCGGCCACCTCAATCTCCTTGATGGTATGGACCGGCCCGTCGCGCAAAATCTTCAGCACGCGCACCCGCGCTTTGCCGTAACGATGAGCAATTAGTTTCGCCATTGCGCCTAACGGTTAATTCATTTACTCCGATAACGCGATGCCAAAGCTCGGGGAGTTGAATGCACTCGATCGCGCGGAATTCACGCGGATCGTCGCCCCCGTTTTCGAGCATTCGCCCTGGGTGGCTGCGCGCACGGAGTCCCAACGCCCCTTCTCCTCGCGCGAGCGTTTGCACGAGGCGCTCGTCGCCACCGTGCGGGCTGCGAGCGACGAGGAGAAACTTTGCCTGATCCGCGCGCATCCCGATTTGATTGGCGAAGGCGAGCTCACCGCGGCGTCGCAAACCGAACAGGCCAGCGCCGGACTGGACCACGCTTCGAGCGAAGAAGCGAAGCAGTTCCGCGAATACAACCGCCAATATCGGGAAAGGTTCGGATTTCCCTTCGTAATTTGCGCCCGTTTGAATAAGAAGGAGGCGATCGCTCGCGCGTTTCCGGTCCGACTCCAGAATTCACGCGAGCAAGAAATCGAAATCGCTTTGCAGGAAATTTCTAAGATCGCCGATCTGCGGCTGCGCGACCTGGTCGAATGAGTGGCCTAACGACTCACGTGCTCGACACCATGCGCGGCACTCCTGCCGCGGGAATGAAGATCGAGCTTTGGTCGCTCGATCAATCGAAACTGCTCAAGACTGTGGTAACAAATACCGACGGGCGTATGGAAGCTCCGCTGCTCGCAGGCGATGAACTGACGACTGGAAACTACGAGCTCGTTTTTTACGTCGGCGATTATTTCGGCGAGCGTCGTTTCCTCGATCGGGTGCCGGTCCGCTTCACCATTTCCGACGCCGCGGCGAAATATCACATTCCACTGCTCGTTTCGCCTTGGGCTTACAGCACCTATCGAGGTAGCTGACAACGCGACGGATGAATCGCCGATGAGTACGCCCGATTCACCAGCAGCGCCTGCGGGCCTGGTTGATTTGGCAGCCGCCCGCGTCGGCGGCGCCGCTCTCCTCGCCAATGACGAGTTTTTCGCGGAGAAGGAAAACCTCCTGAAACCTGGTCGCGGAATCTTCATCGCCGATAAGTATACCGACTGCGGTAAATGGATGGACGGGTGGGAGACACGGCGGCGGCGCACTCCCGGACACGACTGGTGTGTGGTTCAGTTGGGACTGCGCGGCATTATTAAGCAGGTCGATATCGATACCAATCACTTCCTGGGCAATCATCCGCCGTTCGCCTCACTCGACGCGGCTTGCCTAACGAATGGTTTCCCGAGCGAGGCCTCCGCCGCCGAAGCGCTTTCCTGGAAGCCGATCCTTGCGCAATCTTCCTTAAACCCTGGTTCCCAAAACCTGTTCGCGATCACGAGCGACCAGACCTGGACTCATGTGCGGTTGAATATTATCCCGGACGGCGGCGTGGCCCGCCTTCGGGTTTACGGCATGGTCGTTCCCGACTGGAGCAAGCTGAAACCGGGCGAACTGGTCGATCTGGTCGCGATCGAAAATGGAGGAGTGCCCCTGGCTTGCAGCGACATGTTTTTCAGTTCGATGAACAACCTGATCATGCCGGGCCGTTCGGAGAACATGGGCGACGGGTGGGAAACGAAACGCCGGCGCGGCACCGGATACGATTGGATCATCCTGAAACTCGGCTTGCCGGGGACGATTCAAAGGGTTGAAGTCGACACCAACCACTTCAAGGGAAACTACCCAGACATGTGCTCGATCGAAGGATGCGCCGCCCCGGGCGCTTCGGTCGAAGAGCTAACCGGTCCCGCGACGCGCTGGGGCGAGATTCTTCCGAAGACCAAACTGCAAGCCGACACGCGTCATTTTTTCGAGCGGGAACTTTCCTCCTACATCTCGGAATGCACCCACATCCGGTTGAACATCTTTCCCGACGGTGGCGTAAGCAGATTGCGCCTGTGGGGAATGCCCTCCTCGCGCGCCGCGCATGAGTGATTTCGATTTGCTCGTGCGGAGCGAGCAAGACATCGGAATTGCGGATGGGAATATTGTCGCGCTCGGGAAGGATCTGTCCGGTTCCGCGAAGTCGGAACTGGATGCACGAGAGCTGACAATTTTTCCAGGCGTAATCGACGCGCACGTTCATTTCAACGAGCCAGGTCGAACTGATTGGGAAGGTTTCGCCTCCGGCTCGCGCGCCGCAGCGGCTGGCGGAACCACGACCGTGTTCGACATGCCGCTCAACGCGCATCCGCCCACGACAAATCGAGAGAACTTCGAGCTAAAGCGCGCGGCAGCCGAAGCGAGTTCACTCGTGGATTTCGGTCTCTGGGGCGGTCTCGTTCCGGGCAACCTGCCGCATTTGGAAGCTCTCCGCGATTGCGGCGTCGTCGGGTTGAAAGCCTTCATGTGCAACAGCGGCATCGGAGACTTCGCGCAGGTTGACGAGAAAATGCTGCGCGCCGGGATGGAGCGCGCCGCGGAGCTAGGTCTTCTGGTCGCGGTCCACGCCGAGTCGGAAGAAATGACCAGCGCGTTAACCGGAGCAGCGCGCGCGGCCGGCAAAAAGGGTGTCCGCGATTATCTCAACTCGAGACCGATCGCGGCCGAACTCGAAGCGATCCGCCACGCGATCGACATCGCTGCTGAAACCGGCTGCCGGTTGCACATCGTCCATGTGAGTTGCGGAAGCGGCGTCGCACTTGTCGCCGACGCGCGCGCGCGCGGGATCGACGTGACCTGCGAAACGTGTCCGCACTATCTGGTTCTGACGGAGCAGAACATGGAACAGCTCGGGGCTGTGGCAAAATGCGCACCTCCTCTTCGCTCGAGCGACGAACAGCGCCAGCTCCGCGGACAGCTACGCGACCTGACGACGATCGGTTCGGATCATTCGCCGGCCCCGCCGGAAATGAAACAGAGCGACGACTTCTTCGATGTCTGGGGCGGCATTTCCGGTTGTCAGCATCTCCTGCCGTTGCTGATCAATGTGGACGTTCCGGTAAATGAAATTCGCCGCCTAACGAGTGGAGATGTGGCTTCACGATTTCGAGTGCGCGCGAAAGGGACGCTCGCAATGGGTACGGATGCGGACTTCACCTTAATCGATCTGAAGGCGCCGGAACTCATCCGAGCCGAATCGCTCCACTACCGCCACAAGCAGAGTCCGTACATTGGCAGGACGCTGCGCGCGCGGGTGCTCCGGACATTTTTGCGCGGACAACTGATCTACGAGGATGGTAAGTTCGCGGACGGGCCGATGGGCAAATTAGTCCGGCCAGATTCATTGTGAAAACCAGCCTTCAACCTGACGAGATCGAGAAGATCAGCGCTTCGCTGAGCGAGGCGAACAAGACATTTATGCGCCACTACCCCGGCGAATCGAACCGCCAGCAGGCAGTCCACACCGTTTACGGCGGCGCGCATCTTTTCAAAGCGGACTCACCGCCAAAGCTCGGCGCCGTGGCGTTACGTTCGCTCCAGGATTACGCGCCGGATTCGAAAACCCTGTCGGAAATTCTCGGCCTAACCGGAGACGAACAACTCACCCAAAAAGTTTACGACCGCGTGGTGGAAAAATTGCAGCGCGAACCGGTCGAAGATTTCCGCCTCGATTTTGAAGACGGCTACGGGAACCGGGCGGACGCGGAGGAAGATGGGCACGCCGCTTCCAGCGCGACCGAGGTGGCGCGCGGCCTCGCCGCGAATTCGCTCCCTCCTTTCATTGGGATTCGGATCAAACCGCTTAGCGAAGATTTGCGTGTCCGCAGTGTTCGCACGCTCGATATCTTCATCACTTCCTTGCTGGGCGAGACCGGCGGAAAACTGCCGGACAATTTCGTTATCACCGTGCCGAAGGTTCAGCTTCCGGAACAGGTCACTGCCGCCGTTCGCTTCTTCGAAATACTCGAGCAACGAAACGGGCTCGCGGCCGGCACATTGAAGATCGAGCCGATGATTGAAACGCCGCAGGCGATCATCAACCAGCGAGGCGCGATCGCGCTCGGCTCGCTTGTCGATGCCGCGGAGGGCCGGTGCCAGAGCGTGCATTTCGGCGTGTACGATTACACCGCATCGGCCGGCATCACCGCGGCCTATCAAACCATGGGTCACCCGTCGTGTGATTTTGCCAGGCAAATGATGCTGGTCTCGCTCGCCGGCACCGGGATTCATCTTTCCGATGGCGCGACGAACATCCTTCCCGTCGGCCCGCATCGGCCGAGTGAAGGAAAGCCGCTCACTGACGATCAGCTCCGGCAAAATCGCGAGGCGGTGCACGGCGCATGGCGTCTCGGATTCGACGACAACATGCATTCGCTGCGGACGGGATTTTATCAGGGATGGGACCTGCATCCCGCGCAGTTCGTTACTCGCTACGCCGCGGTCTACTCCTTCTTCCTCGAAGGCCTAACGAGTGCTTCCGGCCGGCTCAAGTCCTTTGTCGAAAAAGCAGCGCTCGCCTCGCTCTTCGGCGACGTCTTCGACGACGCGGCCACCGGTCAGGGCCTGTTGAATTTCTTCCTGCGAGGCATTGCTTGCGGCGCCATTACTGAAAACGAAGCTCTCGCCACCGGACTTGCGCTCGAAGAGTTGCGCTCCCGTTCGTTCCTGAAAATCCTGCAGGGCCGCCGAGGATCATGAGCGGCGCAATCGAGTTTCGACTCAACGGCAAGGCCGTTCGCGTCGATTCGGTTTCGCCGAACCTCACCTTGCTCGAGTGGCTGCGCACGAACGGTCTGACCGGCTCCAAAGAAGGCTGCGCGGAAGGCGACTGCGGCGCGTGCTCGGTGGCGATCGTCGATCGCGATGCGCGGGGCAAGCGCTGCTACCGCTCAATTAACAGTTGTCTCGTCCCGCTGCCGCTTATGGCCGGCCGCAACATCATCACGGTCGAAGGCGTTGCCGGCGAGAAACTGCATCCCGTGCAGCAAACGATGGTTAAAAACTTCGGATCGCAATGCGGCTATTGTACGCCCGGTTTCATCATGTCGCTCTTCGAGGGCTACTACCGCAAGGATCTCAAGACCACCGCGCAGCTCGACGAACAACTCTGCGGTAATCTCTGCCGCTGCACCGGATATCGCCCCATTCGCGACGCGGCCGTGGACGCGTTCGCTCAGCGCGATGGCCGCGACGCGTTCGATGCCCAGTTGAAAACCGCAAAGGCCCGGCTCAAATCGGCGCGCTACAATTTTGCCGGCGAAACTTTTCTGCGGCCCACCTCGCTCCAGAAATTGTTCCGCGCGCTGGAAGAAAATCCAAACGCGCGTTTGATCGCGGGCGCGACGGACCTCGGATTGGAGATAACCAAGCGGTTCCAAAGATTTGCCGCGCTCATTTCCATCGAAGCGATCCCGGAGCTGAACGAAATCAGTTCGTCGGAAACCGAATGGCGGATCGGCGCGGCCACGACTCTGACGAAACTCGACGATCTGCTTGGCGCGGAGTTTCCGGAGATCAGAGAGATGCTTTCCGTCTTCGGATCGCGCCAGATCCGCAACCGCGCGACGCTGGGCGGCAATCTGGTGACGGCGTCTCCGATCGGCGATTCCCCGCCGGTCCTTCTCGCGCTCGAAGCTAAAGTCGTGCTGGCTTCGGCGGCCGGAGAACGAACCATCCCGCTCGATGAATTCTTTGTCGCGTATCGAAAGACCGCGTTGCAGCCCGGTGAGATTCTGAAGTCGGTCATTATTCCGCGTCCCGATGCGGACGTCCGGCAGCACCGCAAGTTTTACAAAGTTTCGAAGCGCCGCGAGATGGACATCAGCACGGTCGCGGCCTGCTTTGCCGTCGAGGTTACCGAAGGCGGAACGATCACAAAAGCACGACTCGCGTATGGCGGCGTCGCCGCGATGCCAGCGCGCGCCCGCGGGACAGAACAAGCGCTAATTGGAAAACGGTGGGAGCGCGCGACCGCGGAAAAGGTGCTCCTACCCCTCGAAAAAGAGTTCACGCCGATCTCCGACGTCCGCGGCGGCGCTCCTTACCGGCAGGAGTTGATCGCCAACCTTCTTCGGAAATTTTTCGCCGGCGAACAACCGGCTACCGAAGAGTGCGAGATCAAGCGCTTTTTGCCTCGGCCAGACGCCGCGCCCCCGCACGAGAGCGCGCACAAGCATGTCACCGGCGAAGCCATCTACGTGGACGACCAGGCGCAACGAGAGTCCATGCTCGAAGTGTGGCCTGTGTGTTCGCCGTATGCTCATGCGAGTATTTCACGGCGTGACGCGACCGCCGCGCGGCTGATGCCGGGTATCAGCGCGGTCCTGCTCGCGGAAGATGTCCCCGGCCTCAACGATGTCGGCGCTGTTCGGCACGATGAAATTTTGCTCGCGGACAAAGAGGCCCTTTATCACGGACACATCGTTGCGCTCGTTGTCGGCGAGACTGCGGAAGCTTGCCGCGCCGCTGCGGAGAAGGTCGTGGTGGAATATGAACAGCTGCCTCCGATCTTCACGATCGAGGAAGGGATCGCGGCCGAGAGTTTTCATAGCGATCCGCATTACATCCGGCGCGGCGATGTGTCGTCGGCATTGTCTAGCGCGCCGATGAGTTTGGAAGGCGAATTGTCTTTCGGCGGCCAGGACCATTTTTATCTCGAGACGAACGCGGCCTGGGCCGAGACCGGTGAAGACGGCACGGTTTTTATTAGTTCTTCGACGCAACATCCATCGGAGGTCCAACACATCGTCGCGCATTTGCTCGGTCTGCCGATGCACAGCGTGGTCGTCGAATGTCCACGCATGGGGGGCGGCTTCGGCGGAAAAGAAACGCAGGCGGCCATGCTAGCCTCGCTCGCCGCGCTGGCCGCGACCAAGACCGGCCGCAAAGTGCGGGTTCGCTTCAACCGCGATCAGGACATGATGATCACGGGAAAGCGCCATCCGTTTCTCGGGAAATTCCGCGTCGGGTTTGACCGCGACGGATTTCTGCTCGCGGCGAAAATTGATTTGTTCTCCAACGGCGGCTGGTCGCTCGATCTTTCGCGCGCCATCACCGACCGCGCGCTGTTTCATCTCGATAACGGTTACTACATTCCGAATGTCGATTTCAGCGGCCGGGTCGTGAAAACAAACCTCGCGTCGAACACCGCCTTTCGCGGATTCGGCGGACCACAGGGAATGTTGGTGATCGAAGAAATTCTCGATCGCATCGCGCGCGCAACCGGCCTCGCGCCGGAAGTCGTTCGCGCGCGCAATCTCTACCGCGGAACGGGAGAAACGAACACCACCCATTACGGCCAGGAGATCGAGGACAATCGCATCCAGCGCGTCTGGCACGAAGTGATGAAGTCGAGCGCGTTCGCGGCGCGGCGCGAGCAGTTGCAGGAATGGAACAATGAGCATCCCCACTGCAAACGCGGTCTCGCCATTACGCCCGTGAAATTCGGAATCTCATTTACCACCACCCATTTGAATCAGGCGGGCGCGCTGGTGCTGCTTTATCAGGACGGCACCGCGCAGATAAATCACGGCGGCACCGAAATGGGCCAGGGCGTTTACACCAACATCGCGCTCATCGCCGCGCGCGAGTTGGGACTGACTCCCGATCGCGTCCGCGTAATGGCGACCCGCACCGACAAAGTGCCAAACACTTCCGCGACCGCGGCCTCGTGCGGGACCGACCTGAACGGCGCGGCGGTGAAAAACGCGTGCAACACGCTGCGCGCACGGCTGCTGCCATTCGCCGAGGAAATGTTATCGATAAAAAGCGGACGCGCCGTTCCGATCGATAAGATTGTTTTCAACGACAATATGGTGCTCGACGCCGACGATCCGAAGACCGGGTTTCCGTTCGCCGAGTTGCTTCAGCGCGCCTACTTCGCGCGGACGAGCCTAAGCGCGACCGGATTCTATTCCACCCCTGACATCAACTACGATCGCGACACCGGTCGCGGAAAACCGTTCCATTACTTCGCCGTCGGCGCCGCTGTAAGCGAAGTGGAGGTGGATGGATTCACGGGCATGACCCATATTCGGCGCGTCGATATTCTGCACGACGTGGGCGACGCCATTAACGCCGGCATCACGCTCGGTCAGATCGAGGGCGGATTCGTCCAAGGCGCAGGCTGGCTCACGAACGAAGAACTCATTTGGGATTCCGAGGGCCGCTTGATGACGCACTCGCCCGACACCTACAAGATCCCCGCGATCGGCGACACGCCGGACATCTTCAATGTCGCGTTCCTTTCCGAGGCGACGCAGTCCAACGTGATCCACGGAAGCAAAGCCGTGGGCGAACCTCCGCTGATGCTGGCCCTCTCCGTTCGCGAAGCGATTCGCGACGCCATCGCCGCGTTCGGCCCAACCGGCGGTCAGGTGCCGCTGGCTTCGCCCGCAACGTGTGAAGCGATCTTCAACGCGATCCACGGCCGGGTTCCATCGTGAGAGACATTCAGCACAAGTTGAGTGTCGCGCGCGGAGAAAAACCGGCGGAGCTCCTTTTCAAAAACGCGCGGCTGGTCAACGTCCTGAGCGGCGAGATTCACGAGACCGATGTGGCCGTGGATGACGGACGCGTGATCGGCTTCGGCGATTACGATGCGAAAGAGATCATCGATCTGGGCGGCAGCTTTCTCGCGCCGAGTTTGATCGAAGGACATTTCCACGTCGAAAGCACGATGGTCACAATCCCGGAGCTGGCGCGCGCGGTCGTTCCCCACGGCACCGGCGCTATGGTCATCGACCCGCACGAATACGCCAACGTCCTGGGCATGGATGGAATCCGTTACGTGCTGGAATCGAGCAAGAACCTGCCGATCGATTTTTTTATCATGCTGCCGTCGTGCGTCCCGGCGACGCATTTGGAAACAGCGGGCGCGCGTTTCACCGCGGACGATTTGCGTTTGATGATCGCAGACGATCGCATCGCGGGAATCGCGGAGCTGATGAATTATCCAGGTGTCTTCCTCGGCCTGGAAAGCGAGCTGGCAAAAATCGAAGCGGGCCGCGGCAAAGTGATCGATGGTCATGCGCCCGGTTTGCGCGGCAAGAACCTCAACGCCTACGCGCTCGCGGGCGTTCGTTCCGATCATGAGAGCACCGAGATCGAGGAAGCGCGCGAGAAACTGCGCCTCGGGATGCATCTTCTCATTCGCGAAGGCAGCACCGAGCGAAACCTCGAACACATCATCGCGCTGGTCACGCCGCAGAACTCGGCCAACTGCTCCTTTGCCACGGACGACAAGTTGCCGGGCGATTTGGTGAGCGAAGGCCACATCGATCATTCGATCCGCAAAGCGATCGCGCTTGGCGTGCCGGCCGTGACCGCGATTCAGATGGGGACGATCAACACCGCGCGTTACTACCGGCTCAAAAATCATGGCGCAATCGCGCCGCGATATTGGGCGGATTTCATTCTCTTCGATGATCTGGCGGCTTTTGAGATTAAGCGCGTCTACAAGAAGGGAGTGCTGGTAGCAGAGAACGGGAAATATCTCCGCCGCGAAAATGCTGTGACGGAACAGCCGCGCAGCACGATGAACTTGAGCTATCGCGTGCCGGGCGACTTCGAAGTGCGCGTCCCGGAGGGCGGAAGCGCGAAGAAAATCCGGGTCATCGAAATCGTGCCGCATCAGATCGTCACGAAAGAAGTACTCGAGGCGCCGAAGATACTAGACGGCCAGATCGTCTCCGATCCCGAACGCGACATTTTGAAACTGGTCGTGGTCGAGCGACACCAAGCCACGGGTAACGTCGGAGTCGGCTTCGTTCGCGGCTTTGATCTGAAGCGCGGCGCGCTCGGCTCCACCGTCGCGCATGACGCGCACAACGTCGTGGTTGTCGGCGTCACCGATGCCGACATCGTCTCTGTTATTCAAGCGCTCGAAGCGATGCGCGGCGGCCAGGTCGCAGTCGCCGATGGAAAAATCGAAGCTGCGCTGCCCCTGCCGATCGCGGGACTTGTTTCCGATCAGCCGCTCGAATCCGTGATTGAGAAGATCGCCGAACTCAAAGCGGCCGCAGCCCGGCTCGGCTGTGCGCTCGACGCGCCGTTCATGTCGCTCTCTTTCCTTAGTCTCTCGCCGATCCCGGCGTTGAAGCTAACCGACCAGGGCCTGGTCGATGCGGTAAATCTGAAGCTCACCAGTCTGATCGCCGACTAAACTAAAACGCGATGCCTGATTCCATCGACGACAACGCCGCGCACGCACGCTGGATGAACGAAGCTATTGCGCTGGGTCGCGCCGGCATGCGCGAACAGGGCGGAGGCCCATTCGGCGCCGTCGTTGTTTCCGGCGACGAAGTAATAGGTCGCGGCTGCAATCAAGTGACGCGGCTTTTCGATCCCACCGCCCACGCCGAAGTCACCGCCATTCGTGATGCGTGCCAGAAACTGCAGCGCTTCGATCTGCGCGGTTGCGTGCTCTACACAAGTTGCGAGCCCTGCCCCATGTGTCTGGCGGCGATCTACTGGGCGCGGCTCGATCGAATCTACTTCGGCTGCACTCGCAGCGACGCAGCCCGGATCGGTTTCGACGACGATTTCATTTACCAGCAAATCTCGCTCGAGATCGCCGCGCGTTCGCTGCCAATGGTCCGGCTTTCGAGCGACGACGCCCAGTCCCTATTTCGCGAATGGGCCGACAAGCCGGACAAGATTCCATATTGAATCTGCGCCTGCCGCCTGTCCGCTATGAAGCGAATCAGACTGCTCCTTGCTGGCGTCCCTCACCATCGTGCCAGACTACCACTTGTTAGGCTGGGCGCTGAAGCCGCGCTTCGGCCAGATCAATGTCGCGCTGGATGCGACGGAAGGCCTGGTCGTTGATCGTCTCTTCGTTGCGCAGAGTGATCACCGTTTCGCGTTCTGTTTCCAAGGCTTCGCGGGCCAGTTCCTCAAAGTCACGCGAAAACAATCGCTTCACTTTTTTCTCCGGCATGTCTTCACGGCTCAGTTGCTGGATCCGGTCAACGTACTCGGAACGAAGGCGCTCGAGGGTCTTGGGCGTGGCGCGATTCAGCGATTCTATTTCCTCCAGATGGGCCAGGGCTGCTTCGTTGGCCTTCAACCGCGCCAGTCTCTCTTCTTTTTCGGTCACGTTATCGTCCACAATCTTCAGCCAATGGGTCAGCGGTCTGAGAGTGAGTCCTTGCAGAACGAGCGTCGCGAAGATGACGCAGAAGGTGAGCAGGAGAATGAGATCGCGTCCGGGGAATGGTTCGCCATTGGGCAGAAGAAACGGAATGGCCAGCGCGCCGGCGAGCGAATCGGCCCCGCGCATCCCGGTCCATGCCATCAACGCCGTCTGTTGCCAGGGAATGCGATTCTTACGACGCAACTTTCGAATGAACAGACGCGGCAAATAGTTCGCCCCAAACATCCAGACAAAACGAACCAGGACGAGCGCCGAAACAATCATGATCGCCAGCTTCGCCACTCCCAGCGCGGAACCCGGACCGAGCGCGTGGATCACCTGCGGCAGTTGCAGGCCGATGAGCATGAAAAGCACTCCGTTGAGAATGAAGACGACCATTTCCCAAACCGGCATCGCCTGGAGCCGCATCCGCCCGCTTAAGACACTCGGGGCGCGCCACCCGTAATAGATGCCGGCGATCACGACCGCGAGGATGCCGGAGACATGCAGCCTTTCCCCGCTGAAATAGGCCACGTACGGCGTCAGCAGAGAGAACATTGTTTGCACGGGCGGATCGTCCAAACGCTTTTGCACCTGCGTCGCCAGCCAGCCCACGGCGAGACCGACAGCGATGCCGCCCACCGCCACAAAAAGAAACTGCAAGCTCGCTTGTCCCAGCGAAAAAGTCCCGGTCATCACGGCCGCCACCGCGAAACGGAAAGAGATGAAAGAGGTGGCGTCGTTAACCAGGCTCTCTCCTTCAAGGATGACAATAATCCTGCGGGGCACCCGCAAATGTTGAGTCACGGACAGAGCCGCCACGGCATCCGGAGGCGAGATGATGGCGCCGAAGACAAAACCGATCGCCAAAGGCAACCCGACCAAGGCGTGAAGCAACAAGGCCGTCGCTGTCATCGTCAAAAGCACCAGCACGATCGCCAGCGGAAGGATCTGCGGAAGGTTCGTGCGGAAATCTCGCCAGGAGGTATAAACGGCCGCCGGATAGAGCAACGGCGGCAGAAACAGATTAAAGACCAGTTGCGGATCCAGCTGAATCGCCGGAAGGCCGGGAACCAGAGCGAGGACCACCCCACCAATGGTGAGCAGGATCGGATAAGGAATCCGGAGTTTCCGAGCGACGATCGCGAGTAGCGCGACGGCCACCAGACAAATCAGGATTAGCTCAGTCTTGCCTGCCATAGATCCGATTCGGCTGAGCCTCGCCAGAACTGGATCGCGCGTCCAGAAACTAATGAAGCCGTGTCTTCACGAGGAATTTTGAACGTTGCGTTTGTATCTGCAACTATTATCGTCGCAGTTGTGGCGGTAAACACCCAGTTTGCGATTGCGGTCCACCTCATGACCGCGCTAGCTTGCAGCCGTGACCACGACGTGACTTCTGCCAAACTGGCCGGCAGTGTGAACACCAGCTCGAGTTTTGTACGGCGGGTGCTCGCGAAACTTTCCAAGGCCGGGCTCGTGGAAACGGCCACAGGCAAGAATGGTTCCTGTTGGCTGGCGCGGCGGCCCCGGGACATTTCCCTCCTGGAAGTTTATCGAGCCGTGGAAGCGCCAAAGGTGTTTGCCATTCACGGTTATGCCGCGCACCGGCCTTGCCCGGTGAGCTGCAATATCAAGGCCGCCCTTGATCGCGTGTTGCAGAGAACCCAGCGATCAATGGAAGCCAGCCTCGACAAAATCAGCCTTGCCCAAGTCATCGCCGACTTGAAGAAATAATTTTTTGCGTAAAATTGATACTAATAAAATAACAATACTGGAATATGAACAACGAAAAAATCGCATTAGTCACCGGCGCGAATAAAGGCATCGGGCTTGAGACGGCCCGCCAGCTTGCGCAGCAGAGAATCACCGTCCTGCTCGGCGCGCGTGACCGGGCCAGGGGAGAAACTGCCGCCAGGAAACTCAGCCAGGTCGGACTCGACGTTCGCTTCCTGGAAATCGACGTCAACGATTCGGACAGCATTCGCAAGGCTGCCGCTCAGGTGGAGCGCGACTTCGGCCGGCTCGACATCCTGATCAATAACGCGGGCGTAATGCTCCATGATGAAGACAAGAAGATCGGTGAGCAACCGCTCGAGGTTTGGCGGAAGACCTTCGAGACAAATTTCTTTGGTCTGATCGCAACGACGCGAGAGTTCCTGCCGTTGATCCGGAAGAGCGATGCCGGCCGGATCGTGAATCTATCGAGCATCCTCGGCTCCACTTCATTGCACGCGACGCCCGGCTCGCCGACTTATGATTTTAAGGTTCCGGCCTACGACGTTTCCAAGGCGGCGGTGAATGCTTTCACGGTGCATCTCGCCTACGAGCTCAAGGACACCAAGATCAAGGTGAACTCCGCGCATCCCGGCTGGGTGAAAACGGAGATGGGCGGCGAGGGCGCGGTGATGGAAATCGTGGACGGCGCAAAGACGAGCGTCGCTCTCGCCATGATCGGCGAGGACGGTCCTAACGGCGCTTTTCTCCACTTGGGCGAGCCGATTCCCTGGTAACGAAATTACAATGAAACACTCGATCTCTATTTCCCAACTGGAACCGCCACGGCTCGCGCGCACGTTGAGTGCGGAACCCCAGCCGCTCCAACACGCGACCGATCCGCTGCGAAATGACGGCGACCTCTTCGATGAATACTCGAAAACGATCGCCGCGGTGGTAAGGCGCGTGGCGCCGAGCGTGGTCAACATTCGCGTGGTCAGCGGCCAACGCGGACAGGGCGGCGGCTCCGGATTCATCCTCGCCCGCGATGGATTTATCCTGACCAACGATCATGTCGTCCATGGCGCGCGCGAAATCGAAGTGACCCTGCACGACACGCGAATCTATCCCGCTCAGCTCATCGGCACCGATCCGGAGACAGATCTCGCGGTCATCCGCATTGACGCGCCCGACATTCAACACGCGCGGCTCGCCGATTCATCGAGAATTTCCGTCGGACAGATCGCGGTCGCGGTCGGTTCGCCTTACGGATTCCACCAGACCGTCACCGCGGGAATCGTCAGCGCGTTGGGGCGCTCGATGCGGTCCGCATCCGGACGATTGATGGATGAAATCATCCAGACGGATGCCGCGCTCAATCCCGGCAACTCCGGGGGCCCGCTCTTGGACAGCGCCGGCGAAGTGATCGGCGTGAACACGGCGGTGATCCTGCCGGCCCAGGGAATCTGCTTCGCCATTGCCAGCAATACCGCGCAATTCGTGGCGGGCTGGCTGATCAAGGAGGGCCGCATCCGGCGAAGCTCAATTGGTCTCGCGGGCCAGAACGTGCCGTTGCATCCGCGGGTCGTCCGGTTTCACAAACTCACGGCCAATCGCGGCGTGCTGGTGATGGAAGTGGAACCGCGCGGGCCCGCTGCGATCGCGGGCTTGAAGGAGGGAGACACCATCGTCGGCTTCAAAGGTCAGCCGGTCGCGATGGTGGACGATCTGCATAAACAACTGGTCGCTTCGGAAATCGGGAAGCCGTCGCCGCTGATGTTCCTGCGCGGAACGGAAAAGGTTTTTTGCATGATCACACCGGGTGAGCTACCGCCAATGAAGTCACAGCGCCAGACTCGCTAACTCGAAAGAAAACAATATGAACGAACCAATCAACATTAACGAAGCCAGCTTCGAGAAGGCGGTCCTGCAATCGCCGATCCCGGTGCTGGTGGATTTCTGGGCGCCATGGTGCGGCCCGTGCAAAATGATCGGGCCGCTGCTGGAGGAGATCGCAAAGGAACACGGCGATCGTTTCCGCATCGCGAAGGTAAACATCGATGACGATCCCGCCTTGATGCAGCGCTTCAATGTTCGCGCGGTGCCGACGTTGTTGCTCTTCAAAGGCGGCGAAGTGCGTGACCAATTCGTTGGCGTCGCGCCGAAGAAAGCAATCGTCGAAAAGCTAGAGGCCCTCGCCGCCGGCTAAATCACAACACCGCCGACTCGGGAACGCGCGCGTCCGGGCGTTTGCGAGGCGGAAGATCGGAGTCGAGAAACCCAAGTGCATGCGGTGGCTTGATCACGCGCACGCCCGCGGCACGCTGTTGGTCCACGATTTGATCGCGAAAGGCCTGCATCTTCGTCCAATGCACCTTGGGCCGGAAATGATGTTCGGCATGGTAACCGTTATAGAACCAGATCCAGTTATAGAGCTTGTCGTAACTACTCACGCCCCACGCGATCGGATCATCCGGGTTACCGCCGTAGTGACGGTAGTAGCCATTCAAGTAGGAAAGGCTGTGGCCAAAGTAATAGAAGGGCAGAAGGAAACAGAGGTAGCGCCAGTTAAGGAGACCCAGGACAATGAAGGTCGTGATAGTTAGAACTAGCTCCACCATACCCCAGGCGGCTTCAAGCGGGTCCTTACGCTTCACTTCCTTAAAGACAGTCTTAGGGTCTTCCCGGAAGAAGCTAAAGAAGGCGTACTTAAAAGGATGCTCCGCTTCACCTTCATCGCCATGCTTGTAAATTGAGATCCAATCGATGGTCTCACCGTGTTCGTCCGGCCGGTCGGCGTTCCCTTTGTGGTGCTGCATGTGCACGCACTCATAAAGAATCTGGCTGAACCCGACCGTAACTGATTCCAGGATGCTGAAGAGACGGTTCAGCAGCGGCGCCCGAAAATAAGGGTT
Source organism: Chthoniobacterales bacterium (assembly GCA_003244145.1). GTDB lineage: Bacteria > Verrucomicrobiota > Verrucomicrobiia > Chthoniobacterales > UBA10450 > AV80. Next base: position 2,366 of record QHBM01000112.1, on the reverse strand, counting down.
GTGAATGAAGTTGTGGGAGATGCCATTGATGTTCCAGGAAATGCTGACCGCGTAGATGAACCCGAGGATGAGCATGACCCAGAGCGGGACGCGCGGGAACAGGTAGAACATCCCGAAAAAGTAGGCGCAATGCAGGACCCCGGCCAAGACCGGGATCGCGTCCCAGCGGGTGTGGGCAAAGATTTTGGAATCGGTCGTCGGCCTTTCGACAATGACGACTTCGTTCGATTTCATAGGCCTGATTCTACAGCATTTTTGCGCGATTCGCCTGGAAATTTGCCCCGGTCGCCGGTTTCCCACCCTAGAGCGGTGTGATCGAGCTCATGATTACGCCCATCATCTTGTCGTGGGCCTGGTCCACTTCCTTGGTCTCGGCCCCGAGGATTGCGAAATAGGTGCCCGCCTTCGGCGCAAACCCCACCACCGTAAGGACCATGTCGATTCCGCTGGTCGAGCCCGTGCCATTTACCACGAACAGCTTCACTTTCATCGCCACCTCGAAGATCTCGCTGACTTTCAGGTCCTTCATTTTCGGCGCCCTCGCCCATCGCTTTCGCCAGCGTCTTGATATCGGTCTTTAGGCCTTCGTCGGTTTTCGAATCCTGCGGCTGAATCAGAAAGCTGAACTTCGAGCCATCGCCCGCGATGCACTCCAGGTCGCCATCCGGTTTCGTCTTGCTCGTCCAATCATCCGGAAGAGTGATGCTGAAGGCCGGATCATTTTCGGGATATTTGATCGTCTTCGCCTCGAGGGTAAGCGAAGTGGCGGAGCACGCCGAATAACGCGAGTAAGATTTTCATTCGATCCGAGTCGAGCATTCTCATGCACGCGCGACGAGCTAAATCGCCGCGCTGATCACTCGTCACTTGTCACTTGTCACTCTCCGTTTATCGTCCGCGCGATGAAGTTCTCCGTCATTCGCGCTTTCTTGTTGCTCTCGCCCCTTTCCGCCTTCGCCGGGAACAATGTGGTGAACTTGTCGCATTACGATTTAATGCGCGTCGATTTCGAAGCGATGAAACGTGAAGGCGCCGTCGCGGTCATTCACGAAGCGACTTATCCGCGTTTCGATCGCGATACGTATTACGGCATGCGGCAAAACGCGGCCACGCGCGCCGGCTTGCTCTGGGGCGCCTATCATTTCGGCGACGCCACCGACCCCATTCGCCAGGCCGAACATTTTCTCGCCGCCGTGGGATCGAGCTGGCGCGGGCCCGCGATGCAGCCCAGCGGAGTCTTGCTCGTGCTCGATTTCGAAAAGAACGGGCACTATCCGGGGGGCACGATGCGAGTCGATCAGGCCGCGCGGTTCGTGGAGCGAATCAAACAGCGCACCGGAAAATATCCCGGCGTTTATGGGAGCGAGAATCGGCTCCGCGCCGTGATGAACGCGCGTGGCGTTAGCCCGGCTGACAAAGCGGTTCTCGGCAACTGCTGGCTCTGGATCGCAAATTATCATTACCAGCCGACTGCTACTTCGCCCTGGAATAATTGGCGGATGTGGCAGTACACCGGCGACGGCAAATGCGACCTGCGTCCACGCTCCACCTATCCAATCAGCGTGGCCAACATTCGAAAAGCCGAACGCAATATCTTCCGCGGCAGCGACGCGGCTCTCCAAGCCTTCTGGCAGGAACACGCCTGGAATCCCACCGAATAACGGCAGCACCGCCGATCTTCTGTAGCGGCGGTTTGCAACAGCCGAACTTTCTTGATTTCGGCGCTCCCAGAGCGCCGCTACAATTTCTGACCTCCGACTTGCCCTACGCGATCATCTCCGAATTCGTGCCGCCACATTTCCAGCACGTGAACCATTTCCAATCAGCGCCGATATACGTTTGCATCCCGCAGGTGGCACACACCGCCACGAACTGACGGTTTCGCCCCTCGACCTCATCCGGCCCAGAGGACGCCGCTATGCTCGTTCCTCCTTTTCCTTCCGGCCCGCCCGGGCCTTCCCATTTTTCCCAATTCTTTTCGTCTGTCATATCGGTTCCTTTCGTGTTCGTCGTCCGCGGACTTGTTCGCACACCGCGATCACATCGCGGCATTGTGACAACTTCAGTTCGACGAGCGAGCCGAATTTTCTTGCGACGCCGATCTCTTCTGTAGCGGCGGTTTGCAACCGC
>QHBM01000112.1:0-229 GCA_003244145.1 Chthoniobacterales bacterium | reverse complement strand
GGCGCTCACAGAGCGCCGCTACGGATTCTTGTTTGTAGTCGAAATTCGCCATTCGGCATTCGACATTTTCCCCTCGCCCGGTACTGTGTTTGTCGCGTGAACGAAACTTCCACCACCACAGAAACCGACGCCCCGAATAGCAAGGAAGATCCCACCGCCAAGCGCGGATCTACCGCTGCTATTCCTGCCGCCACTCCCGCGTCGGAGCGCGCCGATCTCCGGCCGGAAA
>QHBM01000071.1 GCA_003244145.1 Chthoniobacterales bacterium | reverse complement strand
GCGGCAGAAAACTGCGCATGACACTTTCGATCGGGCAGCAGTAGTACGCGCTCATCCATCGCGCGAGCTCGATCAGTTTCGGGCTCACGACCGGTTTGTCGCCGACGACCGCTTCGATCGGCCGAATGACTTCCGCGGCAGCATCCGATTCCGCCGGCAACGCCACCACCGTCGCCAACGCCGACTTTTCGCGAAACGGGACCCGCACTCGCGAACCGATGGCGACCCGGTCGGCCAGCGTTTCCGGAATGAGATAATCGAGCTCGCGATGGATCGCTCGATCGATGATGACGCGGGCGTAAGAGGGGTTCGTCATCGGCTTGGGAATCGTAATCGTGCTCGTGCTCTTGCTCGTAATCGATTACTTATCCACGAAAGTTTTTCGAGCACGAGCACGATCAGATTACGACCAAATGGCCCGATTTCTCTTTAAGCTGCTAATTTGCGCGCTGCTCGCAGGCGCGGCCAGCGGGATCTATCTCTCGATGCGCTCGGGCGACCCACTTTACACTCTCTATGAATGGATCAGCCCGGCCCGGTTTCAACAGCATGACGCGCTCATTCGCTCGGTCGCCGCAGAGCACCAGCTCGATCCGATGCTGGTGAAGGCGGTGGTCTGGCGAGAGAGCCGTTTCGATGCGCAGAAGTTTGGGACCGCGGGCGAGCGGGGGCTCATGCAAGTCAGTGAAAAAGCCGCCAAAGAATGGGCGCGCGAGACCAAGGCGGAGAGTTTTCGCGTGGAGGAATTGTTCGATCCGAAGACAAACCTCGAAGCCGGCGCGTGGTATTTGCGGCGCGCGGTCGAGCATTGGCAGAACCAGGCCGACTCGATTCCTTTCGCACTGGCGGAATACAATGCCGGCGCCAGCCGCGCCCAGCGTTGGGCCGGCGGCGAGGACACCCGGACCATTCCGCCGGACACCTTCCGCGCGAACATCGATTTCCCCGGCACGCGCAAGTACGTCGATTCGATCATCGCACGCTACGAATTCTACAAACACCGCGGGCGGATGTAGCAGAAGCGAATCCTTGCGCAGGCAGCGGCATACGTTGTCATCCCGAGCCGCGCAGACGGCGAGGGACCTCGCAACTGCAAATCGCGCTTACTCGCAACAGAAAGCCCTCATTGCATTTGCGAGGTCCTTCGGAGCGTTGCGGCGCTCGTCCATTGGTGCCGTTCCGAAATCGACGCCGGCGAAAATCCGGTGAATCATTGCAGCGATGGACAAGGCGACGATCGCGGATGTGCTCGATAAGATCGCGACGCTGCTCGAGCTGAAGGGCGAAAACCCCTTCAAGATTCGCGCTTACACAAATGCCGCGCGCTCCCTCGAAACCTTTGGCGGCAACATCGCCGATTTGCGTGACGAAGAGACGCTCGAAAAAATTCCCGGCATCGGCAAGGCCATTGCCGCCAAGATCAAAGAGCTGGTTGAAACCGGCGGCCTGAAATTTTTCGAAGACCTGCGCTCGGAGTTTCCAGCAGAAATTCTCGAGCTCTTCTCCCTGCCGGGGCTCGGCGCGAAAAAGATCAAGGCGCTCTACGAGCAACTTCAGGTAAGCTCGATCGCGCAGCTCCAGGCGGCCTGCGAAACGGGACGGGTCGCGGAGCTGCCCGGTTTCGGAAAAACGACGCAGGAAAAATTTTGCCGGGCGATCGCCGATCGCACGAAACACTCGGGATCGTTTCACCTCGGCATGATCGCGGTCGAAGCAAAAACCTTGGAAGCCGATCTGCGGGCGCAACCCGATGTGCTCCAGGTCTGCATTGCCGGCAGTTATCGGCGAAGAAAAGAGATCGTGCGCGATCTCGATTTCATCGTCGCTACTTCCGCGCCCGCGGAGATCACCGCCGCCTTCATCGGACATCCGCTGGTGGAGTCGATTATCGCGCAAGGCCCGACCAAATCGAGCGTGCGCCTGCGCTCCGGGATCCAATGCGACTTGCGCGTCGTGACCACGGCGGAATATCCATTCGCGCTCAATTATTTTACGGGCAGCAAGGAGCACAATATCGTCATGCGAAATCGCGCGCAGCAACGCGGCTGGACCTTGAACGAATACCGGCTCGGGGAAGCTCCACTCGACCCCGCCGCAAAAAAGAAGAAGGCGGCGGCGAAAGTCCCAGAGATCAGGGACGAAGCCGATCTCTACCACGCCGTCGAGCTTGACTACATCCCGCCGGAGCTGCGCGAGAACTGCGGCGAATTCGAGGCCGCTTCCGCGAAAACGCTGCCGCGTTTGGTCGAGGCCGAAAATCTGCGCGGCACTTTCCATTGCCACACCAACGCGAGTGACGGGCACAATTCTCTCGAAGAAATGGCGGCAGCGGCGCAGGAACTCGGCCTTCAATATCTCGGCATCGCCGATCACAGCCGCAGCTCAATCCAGGCACGCGGGCTCGATGCTGCACGGTTGCGTGTGCAAGTGGCCGCGATCCGGAAACTCAATCGCGAGTTCGAAAACTTCCGGCTCTTCGCCGGAGTCGAGTGCGACGTTCTCCGCGATGGTTCGCTCGATTTTGACGACGAACTTTTGGGCGAGCTCGATTACGTCGTCGCATCCGTGCATTCCGCCTTCACCCTTTCCGAAGCAGACATGACGCGCCGGGTCATTCGCGCGATGAGCAATCCGCACGTGACGATGCTGGCGCATCCGACGGGACGGCTGCTCTTGAAACGCGAGCCCTACGCCATCGATATCCCGGCGATCATCGAAGCCGCCGCGCAAACCGGCACCTGGATCGAGATCAACGCCGCGCCGAAGCGGCTCGATCTCGATTGGCGCTGGTGGCCGCTCGCGAAAGAGAAAGGAGTGAAGTGCGTGATCAACCCGGATGCGCACCGAACGGAGCGCCTCCAGGAGTTGTGGTTCGGCGTCGGCGTCGCGCGCAAAGGCTGGCTGACGAAAGCGGACGTGATGAACTGTTTGCCGCTGGCGAAGATTGAGGCGGAGTTGGGACGTAAGCGCGCGCTGTAGCCGCGGCGCTCTGTCGCCGCGACGCCCCGACAGAGCGGGGCGACTACAGCGTCATTTCTCCCGCTGCGGCATGAACATCGTCAGACATTTGCACGCGCCGCCGGCCTTGAGGAATTCGCTCATCGGTAGTGGGTGGCATTTGTAGCCGCGCTCGGTCAGCGTCGCGACCAGCGTCGGCGCGCCTTTGGGCAACACAATGTCGCGGCCGAGCACAACCGCGTTGCAGGAAAAGTGCACGGCTTCTTCCGGCTCGACGTCGATCAAATCGTGAAGGTGATCGCGAATCGCGCGCTGTCCATACTCGTCGAACGCAGCCGGAAACCAAAAAGCGCCGCCGTCCGGCAACGGACAGAAGCAGGTATCGATGTGATAAAAGCGCGGATCGACCAGCTCGACCGAGATGACCAGACAACCCAGGATATCGGCCACGGCGCGATGCGAGTTGATGTCGGAGCGAAACTTGTAGCCGCAGAAAAGCACGTCGCCGCCGAAGAGCGCGTCGCCTTCGCCTTCGAAAAACAAATCCTTCGCCAGCCAGACGATTTCGTAGCCGTGCTCTTCCATCCAGCGCGCAAAGTGCGGCGCTTCGCCGGCGCGTTCTTCGTGCCGGAAATTGCTCGGAATAAAACGGCGCCCGACAGTGAGCCCGGCGTTGGCGGTGAAGACCATGTCGGGAAGTTTCGGTCGCGGCGGGACCAGCTCGATCTTGCAATCGAGCGTCGAAAGCGTGTCGAACAATCCTTTCCATTGCGCCTGCACCAGCGGCGTATCGGCGCCATGGGCACGGCTCATCCATGGATTAATCTCATACTCGATGCCGTAATAATCCGGCGGACAGAGAAGGAGCTGGCGCATAAAACGAAAAGCGAGCTATCGCGCCAGCACGCCGGTCAACTCACGCAGGAACGGCTCGAGATCCGAAACCAAACCCAGCGATTGAAATGACCCGCGCTCCGTCAACTTGCTGACTGCGGCTGGATTCACATCCACGCACAACGTTTTCACCGTGGCGGGAAGCAGGTTCGCGACCGCCATCGAGTGCAGCATCGTGCCCATCATGAGCGCAGTCGTTAAGCCGGCGATTTTCTCCCGCATCGCTTCCTGCGCTTCGAGCGTGTCGATGATGACTTCCGGCAACGGCCCGTCATCGCGGATCGAGCCGGCCAAAACGAATTCCACCCCGTGCCGAACGCACGCGGCCATGAGCCCGCTCTTGAGCACACCGGTTTCGACCGCGCGCGAAATGCTGCCCGCTTCCCGGATGACATTAATCGCGCGCATCTGGTTTTCGTGGCCGCGTTCCGCCAGCGAACCGCGCTCGAGATTAATCCCCAGCGACGTGCCGTAGAGTGCGTTCTCGATGTCGTGGAGCGCGATGGCGTTTCCTCCGAAAAGGAGATCGACGTAACCCCACTCGATCAGTTTTTCCAGATGCGGGACCGCGCCGCTGTGCACGACAGCAGGACCGGCCACGACCAGGATTTTCCCGCCGCTCTCCCGCGCGCGTTTGAGTTCCGTGGCCATCTCGCGAATCACGCCGCTCTTCGGTTTCTCGAGCGAAATGTTCGTGGACATGAATTCGAACACGTCCGTGCGCGACGTGGAACGCTGCACCGGAATCACTTTGATCCCCTGATGGCCGATCACGATTTCCATTCCGCGGCGCACTTCGTGGAATTTTCTTGCCGTGGCCCGACGGCCGGCGCGATCGACCACGACCGCGCAATCCATCAGCGCCGGCTGGACCTCGATTTCAGCCCCGTCGAGCGTAATCAAGGTTTGCTGGTTCGTGGTGACGTAAAAATCTTTGGGATAAACTCCGTCCGCCGGCGCGGGGGCAAGTTGCACATCGGCCTTTTCAATTATCTCCGCACCGTGCTGCCGTAACCGCAGAACGATGTCATCGAGCGCCTCATGCGTGGGCGCGGAGACCTCGATCCGCGCGTAACTTTGATCGACGCGATTCTGGCCGATCTTGATTTCGCCGATTTTGAAATCGCCGCCCTGGGTCAAAATTTGATCGAGAACTTTCGGGAGAATCAGGGAATCGATAATGTGGCCGCGGAGGACGACGGTTTCGGAAAACATCGGGCGGAACTTAGCCCAGCGCCGCGTCGCCGCCAAACGCAGTGACCTTTGTCTCCTCTGTGCGAGACTGGCCAGATGCACGATCAACTGCCGGCGGTGATCACGAAAATATCGCGGATGCTCGCGATGAAGCCGGAATATTTCGTGACGCATCCCTCGGAGTTGAGGGTGGTGCAGGCGGTTTCGGATTCCGATTTGCGCGACATCGCACAGCAGCATGGATGGCGCATCGTGCGACGCGTCGGCAACCGGCGGATCGAGTTTTATAACGACGCCAGCGTGTTGTACCGGCCGCTGTAGCGCCAAATGTGGGAGGGACCTTGTGCCCCGATTTGGATTTGTTTACGCGTTCGAACCGCAGCGAATCTTTTCTGGGGAGCGCACGCTTGTAGCGTGCTGATTTCGGCGTTCCGCCGAAATGTACTTTTGCCCTCAGTTCGCCTCTCACCTAATCACGTCTTCGCACCAGAAAGTTCGCGAAGGCGGAACGCCTTCGCCAGCACGCTGCAAGCGTGCGCTCCCCAGATTCTACTTAGCGCCGCTGGAAAAAAACCCGGTGAGCGGGCTGGTGGCGGATGCGCTCGATCGTGTTTCGGCCAATCCAATTTCACGCGCCTCGCGCCCGGCTTCGATGGCTTTGCGAAACGCATGCGCCATTCGGCTGGGGTCGGATGCGATCGCAATCGCCGTGTTCACCAGGACCGCATCGGCGCCCATTTCCATCGCTTCGGCCGCCTGGCTCGGCGCGCCCAGACCGGCATCCACCACCACCGGCACCGTCGC
>QHBM01000059.1 GCA_003244145.1 Chthoniobacterales bacterium | reverse complement strand
GAAGAACGCATCGAGATCGGCTCGCATTGCCTCATCTCCTGGAATGTCGGCATCGCCGATTCCGATTTCCACCCGCTCGCGCCCGCACAACGTCTCATCGACGCGCAGGCGCTCGCCCCGTTTTTCAAGAATCGTCCGCCGCGTCCGAAGCTGCGGACGAAACCCGTGATCATCTCCGACAACGTCTGGATCGGAATGAACGCCGTCATTCTGAAAGGCGTAACCATTGGGGAAAATTCCGTCGTCGCCGCGGGCGCCGTGGTGACCAAGAGCGTTCCCGCGAATGTGGTGGTCGCAGGTAATCCCGCCGTCGTCATCAAGCAGTTCGACGAGGAAGCGTGAGCTCTTTGACTCTCAGAAACGCCAAACGCCTAACGCCTAACCCTCAACGCCTAACTCAAGGCAGAGGAGTTCCCACCGTCTTCGTTAGGCGTTTAGCGTTAGACGTTAGGCGTTTGGCGTTTCCCCCTCTTCCTTCGCTTCGCTCAGCATGAAAAAAAAACGCCTGATCGTGATGGGCTTCATGGGCTCCTGCCCGATCGCTGGCGTGATCTGGCAGCACCTCCATTACATCGTGGGCCTGCAACGGCTCGGCCACGACGTCTTCTATATCGAAGATTCCGCCCGCCTTCCTTACAACCCCGACACCTTCGAGGTGAACAACGAGTTTGATTACGCCGCGCGCATGCTCGGGCATCTCGCGGCCGAATTCGGTTTCGAGCGCCGCTGGAGTTTCTGCGCCCGCTACCTGCCCGGCAATCCTACCGCCGGCCTGCCGCTAAAGAAAATCCGCCAGCTTTATCGTGAAGCCGACGCCATCCTGAATGTTTGCGGCACCCAGGAATTCAACGACGACCTGCTCACGAGCGATCGCATTCTCTACCTCGAAAGCGACCCGGGCGTGGAGCAGATAAAAGTCGATCAAGGCATCAAATCGACCGTGAAATATCTGCGACGCCACCATGCGCTTTTCACTTTCGGCGAAAATGTCGGCACGAAATCTTTCCCTGTTCCGCTGCATAATCTGAAATGGCTCCCGACCCGGCAGCCAATTGTGACCGATCTCTGGAAAACCAATCGCCGGCCGTTTCCCGCCGCTGTCTTCACGTCCGTGGCGAACTGGTCCACCAGCGGCTTGAAGGACATCGAGTGGCGCGGCGAAAAATATCTTTGGAGCAAGTCGCGCGAATTCTTGCGCTTCGTCTCCGCGCCCCGGAAATCCCGCGAGACCTTCGAACTCGCTACCGATATCAAGGACGACGGCACTCGCGCCAAATTCGAGCGCAACGATTGGCGCTTCCGCCCCCCGCACGATCTTAGCGCCGACTACCGCCTTTATCGCGATTACATCCGGCGCTCCAAAGGCGAATTCACCGTAGCCAAGGACCAGTACGTCCGGCTCAATACCGGATGGTTCAGCGACCGGAGCGGCTGCTACCTCGCGGCCGGCCGGCCCGTCATCATCCAGGAGACCGGTTTCACGAAAGTCTTCGGTAAACACGATGGCCTTTTCGCCTTCAAGTCGTTAGGCGAAATCGCTGAGGCCGTGCGAGCGATCAACGCCGACTACGCTCACCACTCTCGCGGCGCCGGCGAAATCGCCCGCGAGTTTTTCGAAGCCGAAAAGGTGCTGCGCTCAATCCTCGAGCGCGCCGGTATCTAGACTCCTCCCAAGCCACCAAATCGCTGCGGCAGAACCCAGAGGACCAGGAAAATTAGCGCAAGGAAGACGGCCATACTGACGAGACAGATTCCGATGACCTTCCACCAGGACCCCACCTGGCCACCGGCCTCCCGATGATCACCCAGTAATGTATCTTGTAAGCGCTCTGCGATCAGCTGCATTCCATATGCGTAAAGGATGGGAGGGATGATTTTCGGCACCCATTGCGGCAGGACCAGGCCAAGCGGAATGAGCGCCACCGAAATCAGGAGTCCCGCGATGACCGAGAACATGGCTTGGCGGGGCCGTCTAAATTTGCGGTAGTTCAGCGCCAGGAGCCAGCACCCGGCCAGCGGACTCCCGAGAAAAGTCGCCGCCGATATCTGTTTGATCGAATAAGCAGTCTTTGGCGGAAGCTGATCAGTTTGCATTTTCCTGGATCGTTATCGTCAGGCTTTCACAACTTTGGTTCCCGCGATCAGGTCGTGAACACAGCGCCGGTCGGCCTGAAAAATAAAGCAGACATCGATGATGAAGAAGATAGAACCCACGATCGGCAACCCGCCGATGATGCTGGGAACGATGAGTCGCAGCAAACAGGCTCCGACAAAGCCCGGATTCGAATTATCGGCGAATTTCACGATTCGCACTCCGACGATCCTTTTGCCGAGCGTTTGTCCGCGCGTGCTCAGCAAATAGATCTGCGTAATGAGCAGACCGAGAAAGCCGATCGCGAGAAAGATTGCTCCGATTACCGTGACCGCGTCGTTTTGCTTGTCGTTTATCGCTATCATCAAAAATCCCGGCGCCGTACAGCCGAGTGCGATCAAGCAATCCAAAGCCACAGCTCCCAGACGGGCGCCGCGCTCCGCGAGGATTAGGCCTCGGCCAGGTTCGGTGGCGCTCGCGGTCAGCCCGCCCGGAGGTGGAGGCGGGGCGCTGCCAAGGATCGACTCCAGCGGCACCCACCCCGGCAGGCCCTGCTGCCAGGCAAGATCGGAACGCATGACCGCGCCGCTAGCGAGCATCTCTTGGATTTGCGATTCCGAGAAGGGCCCGGTCTGCTTTCCATCTTTGGCGACAAGAATTTGCATAAATGTGTTGCTAGCAAGCCGCGCAGAAGGAAAGCGAGCACAATCAGAAGTCGGACGCCGGTCCGGCCTGCTACTCACCCAATCTCTTTCCTCTGTTCCTGTTTTCCTGATTCATTGTCAGACGTGGGGCTAACAAATAGTGAGGATGAACCTGACGAGAAAAGCTTCACCTCTGTTGAGGATGAGAAGTTTGATCTGATCTATCCGGCGAAGATCCGAAAGCTTTCCTCCATCTTCTGGACGCCGGTGGCGGTGGCGGCCAAGGCTGCGGAATTACTTGTTACTGCGCCTGACACTGGCGTTTTGGATATCGGTTGCGGGCCGGGAAAATTCTGTTTACTGGCAGCATCGCTCACGGACGGACGCTTCACGGGAGTGGAGCAGCGAAGCGATCTCATCGCCGCGGCGAAGCAGGCGGCCATCGAGCTCGAAATCGCCGAGGTCGAGTTCATCCACGGCAATGTGCTGGAGATCGACTTCGCCGCTTACGACGCGTTCTACCTCTTCAATCCTTTTGAGGAAAACATTTTTCAGGGAAACAAGATCGACCGCGCTGTTCCCCTTTCCCCGGGCTTGTTCAAGAAATATACCAGCCATGTTTCCGCTCAACTGGGCGCGAGAGCGATCGACACGCGCGTCGTGAGTTACATGGGTTATGCCGACGACATTCCGTCCTGTTACACCTGTGAGTCCACCCACTTTGGCGACGACCTCAAACTATGGATCAAGGAACGGGAGTATGATGCCGAACTGGAAAGCTTAAAGGTTTTGCGGAGCTACCATGGCTCTCGCGGGTGGTCGCCGCCGCGGAAGCGTTGAGGAAAGAGAATGCCACTAGAGTTAGCGAATTCATTAGGTAATCCGCGGCTGCGGGTGTAGTATCTGCGTGCAACAATCGCAGCGTCAATCGGCCGCCGCGGGCGCGACCCCTTCCCTCTGCTTTCGAGCAAACAGAACAACTTTTGTGATAAGCCGCATTCCTGTGGGAGGTCGCGTGACGCCGTTATGATGCACGAATTCCTCACGGCCCATCGAGCCGAATTGATCGACCGCTGCCGGGCCAAAGTCGCGCAAAGGCCCCTCCCCGTCGGGAAACAAGAAGAGCTCGCGGATGGAATACCGCTCTTCCTCGACCAGCTGATCAAGACCCTTCGGGTGGAGCAGACGTCGCACCCGATGCAAAGCCGGAAAGTGTCCGGTCCAGAGCATGGCACTCAGGCTTTGTCCGAAATTGGGGAAACGGCGGCGCGGCATGGCCGTGAGTTATTGCAGCACGGATTCACGATTGACCAGGTTGTTCACGTCTACGGCGATCTCTGTCAGGCCGTCACCGATCTGGCCTTCGAGAAGAATGCATCGATCGAGATCGACGAGTTCCGAACCCTGAACCGTTGCCTGGACAACGCCACGGCCATCGCAGTCACAGAATACAACTACCAGCGCGATTTCGTTGTAGCAGGTAAACAGGCGCACGCGTTGAATGAGCGGCTCGGGTTTTTCGCGCATGAGTTACGCAACCTCCTTAATTCCGCCACGCTCGCGCTTACCGCCATTAAGGCCGGCAATGTCGGCCTGACCGGCGCGACCGGTGCCGTCCTCGACCGCAGCCTGGTCGGACTGCGCAATCTCATCGATCGCTCCCTCTCCGAAGTCCGGATGACAGCGGGACTGCCCGTGCATCACCAACTCTTTTCCCTGGCCGAATTCATTGCTGAAGTTAAACACAGCGCTTCACTTGAGGCCCAGGTGAAGGGACGCACTCTCACTATCTCCGAAGTGGACCCAGCTCTTGCGGTAGATGCCGATCGCGATCTGCTTTTCTCAGCCGTGGGAAACTTGCTCCAAAACGCCTTCAAGTTCACGAGACGCAATACTGAGGTGGTCCTGAACGCCTACGCCGCCGCCGA
>QHBM01000154.1 GCA_003244145.1 Chthoniobacterales bacterium | reverse complement strand
AGGTACATGATGCCGGCGACGCAGGCGAGAGCAAAGGCGCCGTATGCAATCATCGACATCGAGGCATGGAACTCGAGCCACGGATTGGCGGGCGAGCGCGTCGCGTGCGGAATATCGATCGGGGCCAAGAGCGCGAAGGATTGGATCACCAGCACCAGTGGAGCCGTGAACGCTCCCATGAGCGAAAGACGGTAAGCCGGGCCGACCAGCAGATAAATGAGCGCGACCGACCAGGCGAGAAAGACAAACACCTCAAAGAGATTGGTCAGCGGACAACGCCCGAGGGTGTGCCCGCGAATGGAAAGAAATGCGCTCTGGAGGAGAAAACCACAGAGGATGGCGAAGAAGCTAAAGCGTCCGGGCCGGAACACCCCCGCGCGCAGCGCCAGAAGAGTGCGCGCGACGGCCAGGAAAAAACAGAGAGTGGAAAAAAGGAGAACCTGGCGTTCCATCGCGGAGCGCCATTTTAGGAGGGCGGAGCAACCTTGGCAAACCTACTCGGTGCCTTGGACCTTATCGACCTTCCAGGTGCCACCTTCGGTCAGGAGATTTAGCTTGAGCCGGCGGCGCATATCCGGGGTGGCCCCTTCGAGCAACACATCCGCCGTCGCTTTTGTCCCGTGAATCGCGACGTTGGAAACGGTGATGTTCTTCGCCCACAGATTGTCGAAATCCTGCGCGGCGACGAAGTAATCGCCGTCGAGTCCATCCGGACCTTTCTTCATTTTGTCGATCTGTTTCAGAAGCCGATCGGTCGCGAACCGCTTCAGTTCCGTGCGATTATTCATGGGATCGCGATTCGCGATCAGCTCGGTGACATACCATCGGTAAAAACTGCGGATGGTCTCGGTGGGATTTGAACTGGGATCTTTAGTTGGTTCCGCCGCATTGCCGGCAACGCAGATCGCCAGCGCAGCAACAAGAGCAAGAAGAGTTGCGATTCGTTTCATGTTTTTGTGATTTTAGCCAGGTCGCATCAACGCGCAAAATCCGCCGACTCGCGACAACAAAATGCGACCATTTGCAGTTAGTGGTGCAAATCACACTAATGCATCGAAGCTTCGATGCAGGGCGCCGTGCATGGCGGCGTGCGCGCCTTTTCCCTTGATTTCATACGGCACCGACATCAAGCGCAAAGCAAATGGAATGAGTGCGCTCTTCTCGTTAGGTAGCTGGACTGCGCCGATATTTCCGCCGCTGATTTTTCGGAACGGCCACGATTCAAAGAGCCACTCCGCCCCCTCTGCCGCTCCCCAGCATATCTGATCGGCGGCGTTCGCCTTCCGGCCCTTCGTGCCCAATTGAATATCGTGCAACACGATCCATCCTCCGCGCCTGACGTAGGGAGCAAGCCGCAGGAGATCGAGCAACGGCAGAGGATGTTGATGGTTGGCGTCGATAAACACAATTTCCAGTTCGTCAGGTTCGGCCAGTTCGCTCATGACTGTCGAATCGTGCGGGACGTGCAGGCGAATCATTGAGGCAAGTTCAGGAAATGATTCAGCAATTTCGAACCCGGTCGGGCGAGTCTCGTCGATGAAGCATTTTGGGAGGAGGTCGATTGTATCGACCCATCCGTCTCCGGGCTGGCGACGGAGAGTGGCCGCGATAATTGCCGCCGAGAATCCGGTGAGCGTCCCGATTTCAACCACGCGTTGCGGAGCGAGAATGCCGACGAAAGCGGTCAGGAAAAAATAGTCGCTTGGTCCAATCGCGCCCGAATAGTGCAGTGGCCGATTCACAATTGTCCGAAGAAATTCGATCTCACCTGGCGGTGGAGTTTTGCCAGCGTGCCCGAGCATGACGGCAAGGCGGGCGTAACCTGATTCAAACTCGGCCAACGAATTAATCTCACAAACTCCGGTGGATGAAGCTGGAGCGGGCGCAGAAAGATAGGGAATCAATCGGCGAAAGAGCTTCATCCGGCCGCCCCGCGACGCGCGAAATACGGAATCGAGCAAAAGTGCTGGTGGCAGTTTCAGGCTGCCGTCTCGAGTGACTAACGCCGGGAAAAAGTGCTGTCGCCCGGCGCGTCGAACCTTTCGGATCCAGTCTCGTGGGAGGTGCAATAACTTTTTCATCACCTGCCGTGCGGCAAGCCGCGCCTGATAAAAAGCGGACGGCATCGGCTACGAAGTAGGATCATATTCGGTAGTTGGTAATGTCGCAAAAGTTCACAAAAAGAGCGGTCGCCCGCCCAGAGCTTAATTCACGGCCTGCGCGGCGGGCCACTCATTATGAGGCGTCCATAACCGACGCGGGTCTCCGTTGACGTTCTTCGACGAGACGCTAGCGTCGCGCCATGGTTTCAGATTCGATTGAAAAACTACGCGCCGCCGTGCGCGATGTTCCCGATTTTCCCAAGCCCGGCATCATCTTCAAGGACATCACCCCGATCCTCGCCAGCGGAAAACTTTTCCGCGCGTCGATCGATGCTTTTCTCGAACAGTGCCGCGGCAAAGCGATCGACAAGATCGTCGGGATCGACGCGCGCGGATTTCTTTTCGGTTCGGCCGTGGCCTATGAACTCGGAGTCGGTTTCGTGCCGCTGCGAAAGAAGGGCCGCCTCCCCTACAAGACCGAAAGTGCGAAGTATTCGCTCGAATATGGCGAAGCGGAGATGGAACTGCACATCGATGCCATCGAGCCGGGGGAAAAGATTGTTCTGATCGACGATCTTCTAGCGACGGGTGGGACATCCGCCTCGGCTGCCACGTTGATCAAGAAAGTCGGTGGAGTGCTTCTGGAAGCGCAGTTCCTGATCGAGTTGGAATTCCTGCACGGCCGCGAGAAGCTGGCGCCGACGCCGGTCATTTCGTTTCTGAAGTACTGAGCGCGTTATTTGGTCTGTCATGCTGAGCCGCGCAGACGGCGAAGGACCTCACCAATGCAACATGCGCCAACTTGAAACATCATGGGTAATCTGACGTGCTCGCTTGATACGACGCGAAAGCGATAGAGCGCTTGCGAGGTCCCTCGCCGCGGCTCGGGATGACAGCTGATCTCGCGATTAGGATTCGTGACACGCGCACCCTTCACCACATCCGCGCTCGGCCACGACGACTTCCATCTTTATTTCCTGAAGCGCGATCTGGTCGTGGATCAGATTCAATAAACCAAGAGCGCGCTCGTCCGGCATGTGATCGCAACGCAACTCGATGCGAGCCCGTTTGCCCGCGAGCTCCGGATGCGCCGCGGTCATTTCGCCGTCGAGCAGAAAGGAGACGTAAGCGTTGAATTTTTCCTGGAGCTGATGGAGCCGGTCGTCCGAGCCGTCCCAGGGACGCGGCTCGTGCATCGCGAGCAGGACCTCATCGGTTTTTTGATCATGGGCAAAAAGATCGATGATGGCTGCGTTACTGACACCAGAAATCGATTCGCTCTTCACTCGCGTACTATCCAACGTGCTGGCGTCGCGTCCAACTCTTGATCTAGAGGCGCTCGCCGCGGCGAGCGCCTAACTCAATAACAGGCTCTTGGCACAAGCGCCTCTCCATCGGAACGTCCCTCCATGAAGAAAGCACGTTCGCTCGCACTGCTTGCCGCTCTTTCAGCAAGCTCAGCCGCCGCGCAGTTCACGCCCGCCTTGCTCCAAAACAACAGCTACTGGGGCGACGGCAAAGCGGAGTTCAACATCTACGACGCGCAGATCGCTCGCTACGGCGTCCCGCGTCCCTGCGAAGTCCTGCACATTCTTGTGCGCGAACCGTTCGATCCGAAACAATTCGTGAAACCCGAGGGATCGCCCCGGCCCGAAACGATCGCGGTCCTCAAGCTCAACCAGATTCTGCACGTCCCCACCGGCCTTTACGTTTACCAGCAAATGCACTCGAACTTCTGGCGGGTGGATAATGCGCAGCTCCTGAAGTTTTCGCTCACGAGCAACGACAGTTGCGGCAACACCTACAAAGAAGCGCGCCGCAACGGCGATCAACTCACCTACGAATACCGCACCTACTGGGACGGAATGGCGGAAGGAAAAGAGAGCGTCGCGGTCCCCGCCAACGGTTATTTCTACGATGAGCTTCCCTGGCTCGTCCGCACGATCGATTTCTCAAAACCTTCCGGCGAATTCCCGGTGCAGCTCGCCGCGTCAATCATCAACTCAAAGAAAGATACCGTCGCCTTCCAGCCGGCGAAGATTTCGTTTAAGTCCACCGAGCGAACGATCGACGTGGCGGTCGAGCACGCAGGAGGAATCGACCATTTTATTCTCGATCGCGATGGTCCCTATTTGCTTCGCGAGTGGACCGCGGCGGACGGCAGTCATTTGAAAATGAAGCGCAATCTGAAAGTCGATTACTGGAACTATAACAAGCCGGGCGATCGCGAGAAGGCGCTCGCCGATCCGATGTTGCGTCATACCGATTAATCCCCCTTCGTAATCGTGCTCGTGATCGTGATCGTGATCGAAAGCGATTGAAGCTACAGCAGCGAGCGCGTTTAATGTGATCGTGGCGAAACGAAAATCATCCCTAACGCTCCTCGGGAAAAGCGAAGCGCGCCTGCCCGCCTCGCCCGATCAGGCTCGCCTGGAAACATTTCCCAATCCCGTGCGGCGCGATTACCGGATTCGTTTCGAGACCGCCGACTTCACTTCCCTTTGCCCGGTGACCGGCCAGGTCGATTTCGCCCAGATCACGATCGAGTACGCGCCCGACGCGCTTTGCGTCGAAAGCAAATCGCTCAAGTTTTATCTCGCCTCCTACCGCAACGAGCGCGCGTTTAACGAAGCCGTGACCAACCGCATCCTCGATGATTTCGTGCGCGCCTGTTCGCCGCGCGAAGCGATCGTGACCGCGGAGTTTTCCGCGCGCGGTGGAATCGCTTTGACAGTTCGAGCGGAGTTTCCGGACAAAACGCGCAAACGGTGAATCGCAATGCCTTTCAATGTGGCGCAAGTTTGTAACTTGCGATTATCACCGCGCAACTTCCAAAGTTGCGCCACAACCCCATGAAGCGCGCGGTCGTCCTGTTGAGTGGCGGCCTTGATTCCGCCACCACGCTCGCCCTCTGCCTCCGCGAAGGTTTTGAGTCTTACGCACTCTCCTTCGATTACGGCCAGCGCCACGACGTGGAGATCTTGGCGGCCCGGCGCGTCGCCAGTTCACTCGGGGCGCGGGAACATCGCGTCGCAAAAATCGATTTGCGCGTTTTCGGCGGCTCCGCGCTCACGGACGAAATCCCGGTGCCGAAGAACCGAACGGATCAGCCAGGCATTCCGGTCACGTACGTTCCCGCGCGAAACACCATTTTTCTTTCTTACGCGCTGGCCTGGTGTGAAGTGCTCGGCGCGGCCGATATCTTCATCGGCGTGAATGCGATCGATTACAGCGGCTATCCCGATTGCAGGCCGGCTTTTATTAGCGCGTTCGAAGAACTGTCGACGGTGGCGACGAAAGCTGGAGTCGAAGGCACGCGCTTTCGCATCCACGCTCCGCTCCTCGAAATGTCGAAAGCCAAAATCATCCAAAAAGGATCGGAGTTGGGCGTCGATTTTTCTTTGACCCATAGCTGCTACGATCCGACGCCCGACCTGCTCGCGTGCGGCGAGTGCGATTCGTGCCGGCTTCGTTTGGAAGGTTTCCGCGCCGCGGGTCTGGTTGATCCGATTCGCTACGCGGCGAAATGAAGCGGCTGTTCGGCATCTTTGTCCTGACGGTGCCGGAACAACGCCTGGTCATCTTCGTTGTGCTCTTGCTGGTCGCAGGCGCATGGCTAAAACATCAGCGCGATTTGCATTATTCGCCCAGGCCGCAGCCGACGCCTGGAATGTCGCCTTCGCCTCAAGGAGCGGCGGTTTGTAAACCGCCGACCAACTAAACGGCGGTTTGTAAACCGCCGCTCCTTGTTTTCGAAATCGCCTACAACCCTGGAATATGGCCGTAACCGATGAAGGACGGGCTCGTCCGGCCTTCCTCTGTCTTGCTGGGAGCTTTGGGGATTTTGAAATCGAAAACGCTGACCCCGTAACGCGATTCGCCTTTGTAAGTTCGTCCATCGCTCGCGCCCACCATGATGCGCTGGTTGGTTCCTTTTTCGCGGCCGAGATAAATCATCGCGTGGGTGATCGGCGGATCGCGGTCGATCGTGTAGGTCCCGGTCCAGAAAAGAAGATCGCCCGGGACAAGTTCGTTGAGTTCAAAGGTGTCCTCATGCCGGCTGTTAACCGCTTTGAACGTTCCCGATTTGCGCAACCAGACATATTGCTGGCTCGAATCGCGCGGCACATCGCGAACGCCATTCTGCGTCAGCACATAAAAAACGAAGCCGGAGCAATCCATCCCGCCGGTCGTGGGATCGGCTGAGCCGTATTTGTAATCGAGGTTCCGCGTGGTCAGTTCCAACGCCGTGTCCGCAATCTTGCGCACGTTCTCCTGATAGTTTTCGTAGCCGGCGATTTCTTTCGCGGAAATCGTTGCCGGCGCGCCTTTCTTTTTCGGGGAAGGCGAGGCTGACGGCGATGGCGTCGTGCCGGGAGTTTCGCTCGCGCCGGGCGTTGGGTTCGGGCTCGCTGAAGACGTGGGAGATTCCGACGGAGTCGGTGAGGGTTTGTGTTTCTTCTTCTTTGGAGAAACGCTCGGAGAAGTTTCCGGCTCGGGGGCCGGAGAAGGTTTCTTTTTTTTCTTCGGCGAAACGGAAGCGCTCGGCTCCGGTTTGTCTTCTGGCGTTGGACTCGCCAAAGTCTTTTTCTTTTTCGAAGGCGACGGAGATGGTGATTTCTCGGGAGTGGCGGATGGTTTTGGCGATGGGGACTTTTCCGCTTCCGTTTTTTTCTTCGTCGTGGTCGCGCTCGCGCGGTGTTTCCGCGGTGTCGGAGTCGGCGTAGGCGCGAAGATTCTCTTAAGCTTGTTGCCGACCGACTCTTCCGCCTGCGTGCGTCCGGCGACGCCCAGAAGCATTGCGATCAAGAAGAGAACGCCGGCAATCCTGACACGTCGCATGGAGCGGGAAAGTAGCACAAGCGACGGTGCAAAGTGAATTAATCAGCCGAGTTAAACTGCTGAAACTCTTGGTTCGGGTGATAGAAGACCCATCGACGGAGAGCTCCGTAGAAGCGGAACTCGAATATAACAATGCCCTGATCGGGCTTATCGCAGAGGGCGTATTGAAACACTTCCGGATTGTCACCCTTGAACACGCAGCCGGCCATCTCGCCCTCGAAGGATGCGCGTTGTTCGTCAAGCCTCTGCGCCGTCGATGGGTCGCTAAAATGGTGGTCCAGGTTGGCGACACGAAGGTGCCGTTTCAGCTTCAAGAACGTTTCGTAGAAGTAAATCGCGCGGGCGCACGAAGCTAGAACACGCGCCATCCGCGCCGGATCTAGCGCGCCGATAACTCCCCCCGGAACGACGCCCATTATCTGTCGTTGGATCAAAGCGCTGAATTTTCCGCCACGGGAGCGGTCTTTTTCCATCTTCTTCTCTAAGTTGGGGAGCACCAATTCCGCGCAATGATTTGCCTCAATCGCGGCTGCGAGGTGAAACCAGGCGTAAAGATCATCTTTGCTTTTCTCTCCATTATGAAGGTCGCAGCTCGGGACCGTTATCAGATTTTTCTTATAAGTTGAGACTCCTTTATCGTCTTTGGTGTCCGGGAAAAAACACTCGGGAGGGGCGTGCTCAACAGAGATCGCCGGAGCGTCACAAGCGTAGCACTCGGGAAACTCGTGCCGTATCCGCTGGGGGTTTGTAATTAGACTTCTTCTCATGATCTGCGGTCGCAATCATCAAAAGAAATGGTCTCGGTGAGATTGCCGGCGGCATCGAAAATCTGAATCTCTCCGGCGCCCCTGAAGCAGGCCTGGCCCTTGGCGCAATCGAGTGCCTTGGCGCAGCTTCCGATAGTAGGGCTCTACACCCTGCGCCTCACATACCTGCCAGCCGCCGCGGAGAGGCTTGATTGCGATTATCGTTGTCGCCATGCTGCTGCAAAAATGAATGACTTCCTGTCGATCATCCCTGGAGTTGCCCGGTTACTCTATGTGAATCAGCTATTCGCGTGGCTGGAAGATTCGCTGGCGGGATCTTCACAGTCAACAGTCGCCGGCTATGCGAAGGTCAGTGATTCCCTGATCGACGCACTCAGCACACTAGCTAAAGAAGTCGGGAGCATCTCCTTGCTCCGGTACGTCGATCAGCTGCGAGAGGCGAACAAAATACTCGGCCCAGAGAACGCCTCCTCCGACTCCAAGGCTCTTCGGCACGGGTTAGAGAAGCTCCCTGCTTTGAAACAACAGAAACGGATCGTCTACAGGCTTGTGTGTGCCCGGATAATCAAATGGATCATTATCGGAGCGATTGCCGCGACAGCCCTCTCGGCGATTAAAGCCTGGCAGATCTACTCAACGTGACAAACGTTCCGCAGGGATTTTAAGTTTGCGGAGCGCGCGACTGAGTTGCCATGGCTGCAGCGATGCCTTCGTAGGTTCGAGCTCGATCTCTTCGTCGCGTGGCACTCGGGCCGAGCTTGCACCCATTCTCGATCGCCTACTTCTTCGCCAGCTCGGCCAGCACGGCTTTGTTCAAGCGAATGCCGGCATCCATGTTCTCGAGCGGGAAATTTTCGTTCGGCGAATGCGCGCGGCAATCTGGCAGCGCCAAACCCATCAACAATGTTTCCACGCCAAGAATAGTGCGGAATTGCGAGACGATCGGGATGCTGCCGCCTTCGCGAATGAGCGCGGGCTCCTTGCCGAACGCCTGACGCAACGCCTGCTGCGCCGCTTTTCCCACCGCCGAATGCGGGTCGGTCAAATACCACGGGCCGCTGTGGCCGCGCGTGATTTCCATCGTCACCCCCGGCGGCAGATTCTTCTTCAAATGCCGCTCCGCCAGCGCGAGTATATTGTCTCCGTCCTGATTCGGCACGAGCCGGAAGGTCAGTTTGGCCATCGCGTGACTCGCGATGACGGTTTTCGTTCCCACTCCCTGATACCCGCCGCCGATGCCGTTGATCTCCGCGGTGGGTCGTCCCCAGATTCTTTCGAGTGTGCTGTAACCCTTCTCGCCGAAGAGCGCGGGCGCGCCGGTTTCCTCCAGGATGGCTTTGTCTCCATCCAACGGCAATTCGCGCCACGCCTTTCGTTCCCAATCTTCCAGGGGCTTGACCGTGTCGTAGAATCCTTCGATCGCGACATGCCCGTTTTCGTCGTGCAGCGTTGCGAGCAGCCGCGCCAGCGCCGTGACTGGATTCGCGACCGCGCCGCCGAAAACCCCCGAGTGCAAATCCATTTTCGCGCTGGTGATTTTCACTTCGAGCGCCGTCACTCCGCGCAATCCGTAACTCAGCGTCGGCACCCCGCGCGCGACCATGCCGGTATCGGAAAC
>QHBM01000093.1 GCA_003244145.1 Chthoniobacterales bacterium | reverse complement strand
ACGCACGGCTTGATCCCGCCGGAGCCAAGCGCAATCAGCCCGAGCCCGACATAAAACCCTGCGCGATTTGTAACGAACATCGCGAGGCACGCTTGCCCGATGCAGTAGACCAGACTGAGCCATAAGATGGTGTGGTATTTGCCAAAGAAGCGATCGGCCAGCCAGCCGCCGAGCAGCGGGAAAAAGTAAACGCCGATAACGAAAGTGTGGAAGACATCCTTCGCCGCGCTCCCGCGATCCGCCTCCGGCAGATACGTCAGCAACGACGAGACGAGAAAGACCGTGAGGATGTTGCGCATCCCGTAAAAGCTGAAGCGCTCGCAACCTTCGTTGCCGATGATGTAACGGATCTGGCGGGGAATTGGCGCCTTGGGGTCCGGCAGGGTCGCTGGCGGCGTCCCAGCCGGATCCATCACAGCGTCCTTCATTGCAATCGAATGTCGTTAGACCGCGCGCGTCTTGATGTTGATCTCGGAAGTGAGCGTCCGATGGACGGGACACTTGTCGGCGATTTCGAGCAGCTTCGACTGTTGCTCCGCGGTCAGCTCTCCATCGAGGTGAATGTCCCGCTCGATCCGGTCGATCTTTCCGATTTTCGTTTCGCACTCCGCGCAATCGGACGCGTGAATCTTGGAATGCCGCAACGAAATGGTCACACTCTTCAGCGGCCACTTCCTTTGTCGCGCGTAGTGCGAAATCGTCATGGAAGTGCAGGTGCCTAACGAAGCCAAAAGCAGGTCGTAGGGAGAAGGACCCGTGTCGGTCCCGCCAAAAGCGACTGGCTCGTCACCAGATAATTGGTGCGATCCGACTTGAACTTGCTGGGCGAATCCGGAGGCATCGCCGCGAACAACGACGTCTGCCGCACCGGCAGCGCCAATCAGTGTCGCATCTTCTTCACCCATGTTTTCGCGGGCTCATCACTTCGGAAAGAGCATGGCACGTCGAATCGCCGGGCGACAAGCAAAAGGAGACCCTCGTGGTCAAACGATCATATCAAGAATTTTTTGGACAGGATTAACAGGATTTCCGGGATTGAAAAGAACAGGAGTTCCATTCCAACTCTTGAATCCAGTTAATCCCGTTAATCCTGTCCAAACTAGAGCCATACTGGACTCGCGTGGTCGCTTTGCATTGACTTTCGTCCCTATTTTAGGCACGAAGGTCTCGTGAGCACTACCACTGCCTTATCTCGTCGCGGCTTTACGAAACTCCTCGGCGCCGGCGCCGCTTTCGCCGCGCTCCGCCCTGCCCTTTCATTCTCCGATCCCGAGCCCAGCGCGGCCAACACCGCAGAGCAACCGGCGGGCGTCGTCCGCCTCAGCTCGAACGAAAATCCTTACGGACCCTCTCCGGCCGCTCTCAAAGCGATGACAGCTGCCTTCGGCCTGGCCTGGCGTTATCCGGACGAAAGCCAGGATCAACTTGGTGAAGCGCTGGCGAAACTAAATCAGGTTTCAGCCAAGCAGATTCTTCTCGGAGCCGGCTCGGGCGAGATTCTGAAAGTGGCCGTGGCCGCGTTCACCGGAGCGGAGAAAAAACTTGTGGTAGGCGACCCGACCTTTGAAGCCGCCGCGAGCCACGCCAAGGCCAGCCACGCCGAGGTTGTGAAGGTGAAACTTAATTCAAGTTACGGTCACGATCTGGCAAAGATGGTGGACGTCGCCGGCACCGGTCTAGTCTATGTTTGCAATCCTAACAACCCGACCGCGAGCATCACGCCGAAAGCGGAGTTGCGTTCCTTTCTCGCCAAAGTTCCGCGCCAGACCATGGTCCTGGTCGACGAGGCCTACCACCATTTCGTCGAGAGTCCTGATTACGAGAGCGTGATTCCGCTCACGAAGGATTATCCAAACCTGATCGTAGCGCGGACTTTCTCGAAAATTTATGGGATGGCGGGGCTGCGCTGCGGCTATTGCGTGGCGCAACCGGAGAACATCGAGTTAATGCGTGCGCAGCAGTCGTGGGACAGCATCAGCATCATGGCGATCGCCGCGGCCCGGGCCAGCCTCGAGGACAACGCTCAGGTCGAGCAGGGCCGGAGCAAAAACACCGAAGTGAGGAAATACGTTTGCGATGAGCTGGACAAATTGAAGTTCACCTACATTCCTTCGCACGCGAACTTCATGATGATCGACATGCGTCGCGAAGTGAAACCGTTGATCGCGGCCTTCCGCGATCGCAAGGTCCAGGTAGGCCGCCTCTTTCCACCGTTACCGAACTTCATGCGCGTGACCATCGGCACGAAGCCACAGATGGAGCGGTTTGTGGCGGCCTTCAAAGAAGTGGCAGCGGCCTAGAGCCGGTTCGGGACAACAGAAAGAACCTAGTAGGATTGCCCGCGGATAAATTCGGTGAAGACGCCGTGATCTGTCTTCAACCGGAAAGGCAGACTCAGCACCTTCTTGCCATCGATGGCCTGGAAGACCATGAAATGCAGATGAGGCCTGCTGGTAAATCCGGTCTGACCTGAAAGACCGATCGGTTGTCCGACTTTCACTTCGTCACCGATATGCACCCGCGCACCATCAGTTTTGAGGTGATGGTAATCGGCGAAAGTTCCGTCCGCGTGTTTGATGATCACGTAATTCCCGAGCGGCTTGAACTTCGGATCGGTGCCGCTGAACGTGGAATCATCGCGCACGCCGACAACGCGGCCCTCGCGCGCGGCGCGGATGATCGTGCCTTCGGGCACATCCCAATCCACCGCGTTTTCGCTGCCAGAGCCCTTGAAATGACTATAGCTTCCGCGCGGCCCTTGCATGACGACATAGCGACCCGGTCCAAAAGGCATCGCGTAATCGGCATCGTTGCTAGTGGAATCTCGCCGGCCGCCGTATTCCCAATGATAGTAGTAGTTGTAAGTCCACGGCTGTGACTTGTCGGTTTTCTTGAAGCGCGCGAGAACGAATGAACTGCGGCCGGCGGCGTCAACCGTGAACGGGAGCGGGCGCGACGACGTCATATTTTTCAGCGTCGCCTCGAGCGTCACCGTATATTCCACGCAGTAGTTGCTCTTCATGATCAAGGTCACGCCGTCCTCGCTCCGTTCCTGGATGACGCGGAAGCCGGTGTGGTCGTCTTCCGCGGCAAAAAGAGCTCGCGTCAGAAGAGCAACGACAAAAACGAGTGACCTTTTCATTCGTTAGGCGGTCGATGCAAAACCTGCCGGCGCGAGAATCGCATCGCGCATTCCATGAAGAAGCTTCTTGTCGGCGGGAACAATCGTCGCGAGTCCGCCCCGCAGAGCGACCTTCCCGTTTTCCACGAAGTAATAAGGGCAGAGGCGCACTCGGCCGCGCATCGTTTTTATTCCGCCGGTCTCGTTGTCCCAATGGCGATGGTCGATCAACCGCGCCTTATGAAAACGCTGCATGATGCGCGGT
>QHBM01000136.1 GCA_003244145.1 Chthoniobacterales bacterium | reverse complement strand
AGCTTCAGCGAAGGAGGCTACTTCCCCATGGCGCGCCGTAGCCTTGTGCATAGGCGGCTACTTCCTACTTCCTACTTCCTACTTCCTACTTCCTACTTCCTACTTCCTACTTTCCAAGTCCCGCTTCCCCAGCAAACGCCGAGATAGGTGGCCACGAAAAGTTGGATCGATAAAATCTGGAGCGGAAAATCGACAAGGGCGTGAATAGCCACGCCAGCAAGCGCGAGCACGACGCACGGCAACAAAATGCGTTGACGATTGCTCCAGTCTGCCGCTCCAAAGTAGCTCCGGATCGCGACGGCGATCCCGCCGAAAAATAATGCGGCGATCAGAATGCTGCCGAGCCAGCCCCATTCCAGAATCGTTTGCAGATAATCCTCGTGCAGAAACCTCCACGTGCCACCGAGCCCATTCCCGAACGCCTTCTGATAGTGCGGGAAGATCGCTTGAAAGGTTCCCGGCCCGAATCCCAGCCAGCTTGCATCCCCAACCGCATCGAGCGCGGCACGGTCCGCCATCCAGCGCGCATCCACCGGCAACTGCTTCGTAAGCTGTTGCCAGCGCAGAATAGGTTGATCGAGATGCGCCGCTTGCGCGACCGCGACCGCTGTCACCACCACGACGAAAATTCCCACGAGCACCATTCGTTTCTCCATCCGCGCCACCATTCGCATTGCGGGCCGTGCGACCCCCGCCACCATCGCCACAGCGAGCATCGCGCCGACCGCTTGCGCCATGCGCGAAGTATTCGAGAGCACGGCAATCGCGACCAGGACCAGTGTGGTTAACCAAGTAGCGCGTGCCAGTGGGGACGTTGGACGCGTCAGTGTCCAAAGAGCCAATCCCGCCATCGGTGGCAGCACCAAATTCAAGAAAGCACCCGCGTTGGCGTGGTAGTAATAGCTGGCAAAAAAAGTCTCCGACTCCCGTGGCAAAGCTTTCTGCCAAAAAATCGCCTGCGCGCCCGTCCCTTTCTGGATCAATCCGAGCAACGCAATTGACCCTCCCGCGATTGCGATCGCATACCAGAGCCGCAGGAGCCAGACCGGCCGCTGCGCCAACTCCGCCGCCAGGCAGACTGTGCCCAGCAACGCGGTCGCACGGAGCATCCAGGCCAGACTGAGAACGTAATCCGCCGATCCCGGACCATTCGGAAAAAGGGAATGAACGGGAACGAAGGAGCGGAAGGTAAAATCGTAGATGGCGTGCGCGTTGGCGACCATCCACCAGCCTTGCAACAGGATGAGTCCCGCGATGATGACAAGCGCCCGCGGCACCAAAGGCCACCGGCGATCGACCAGGAGCGAAGCCACCCAAAGCGTGAGCGCCAGGCCGAGCATCCCATCGATTAACTCGATCGACCACGCCGTCGTCCCGCCATAAAGCCACGGCGCCACCGCGAGCGTGCCGAGGAAAAGCCAGCGTGCGAGATCGCGAAGCCAGCGCACGGTTATTGGTTATCCGTTATCAGTTCACCGGCCATGGACGCAGGAAAGCATCAGTACCGCCCAATGGAAAGCTCGCTCATCGTCTCCGACCTCTGCTTGCCACGCCGGAGCCTGCGGCGAAGGCGGGACCTCTGCCCCACTTCCTACTTCGTAATTCCTACTTCTTGCTTCACCGTCCTTTTCCGAAAAGGACGGTATGCACCGTCTTCAGCACGATCATCGCATCCAGCTTCAGCGAATAATGCCGGATATAATAAAGATCGTATTTGAGTTTCTCGATCGCGTCTTCCTCGCTCTCGCCGTACGGGTAATTCACCTGCGCCCAGCCCGTGATCCCCGGTTTCACCAGGTGCCGGAAATGATAAAACGGAATCTTCTTTTCATAGCGCTCGGCACATTTAATCCATTCGGCGCGCGGCCCGATCAAACTCATGTCGCCGCGCAGCACATTCCAAAGCTGTGGCAGCTCATCGAGCCGCAGCTTACGCAGCCAGCGTCCCACTCGCGTAATGCGCGGATCGCCTTCCCGCGTATAGATATCCTCCTCTGTCTCATTCTGAATCGACGCTTTCATTGTCCGGAACTTGAGCGCCGTAAATATTTCTCCTTCCCGGCCAACGCGCGGCTGCTTGAAAAGCATTGGCTTTCCATTCGCCAAAAGGACGGCCAGCGCAATCAGACCCAATAACGGCGAACAAATAACCAATAACCCGCCCGCGAGGCCGACATCGAACAACCGCTTGAGATAATGATAAGGCGAATTGCGCGCCAGTTGAAAACCCATCTGCAACGGCCAGAACGGATCGATCGAATGCACGGGCACATGACGCCAATGCGCCTCGTAGAATGACTCGAGCGTATAGACACGCGTCCGTTGAAATTGTGTGCGCACAAGACGCTCGAGCAATTCCGGTTGGATGCGATCCACCCGTTCTGCAATCACGACGCCGCTATAACGCTCGTTCAAATTCGCCAGCTTCGTGGCGAGATCGCCTTCAATGATCGGTGAACCGCTCCCGGCAATGTGCTGTCCGATTCTTTCCCCCTCGATATCCACAAACTCAAGCCGCTGCCGATTGGGTGAACGCCGATAAGTGTCGTAAAACCGCGCGGCCAATTCTCCGCTGCCGATCACGAGAAAAGCGCGAGCGGCGGCCGTCTTTGCGAGCGTCCGCGCGATTGCGCGCCGATAGGCAATCGACCACGGCAGGAAGATGACGAAACTCATCAGGACCACGCCGCGGCTTGGCTTCATTGAGCTGTCGTAAGCCGCCGCTGCGTAAACGATCAGGGAGCTCACTGCCGCTGCGCCGATCATCGCGAGAATATGCTCCGCCGTATAGTTGAGCGCCCGCATATCGTTATTGCGGTCATAGCCGCCGATCATGAACAACGCCTGGCAGATCACGAATACCTGGATCACATCGACGAGGATGAACTCGAAAGGCCCGGCAAAGAACTCGTCCCGGCGCAGGAAGCTGATGGCGCCGTAGAGAAGGATCCAGCTCACAATATCGATCCCCAGACAAACGAGACCGGCGATCCAATCATGCGCGACAAACACCGAAGTTTTTGTTCGGCGTTTCGATTTCGCCTTGGCCGCAATTTCGTCCCCGGATTGTGCATCCGGTCGCGGCGAAGACCCCAGAGGGTCATCGAACATTCGCGAGTGTTGAGGAGGGGTCATGGCTAAGCACAATCTCTTAAGCAGGGCGCGCGCCTCTATCCCTGATTTTCGATGTGTTTGACCTAAAGCTTAACGCGCATCTTCGCCCATGTCAGCAGCAGAGTCTCACCTCTGCGGGCGACCACCGCGGATGATCTGTCCGTAGAGGCGTTCCGTCTGCCGGACCGGCTCGTCCCAGGAAAGCTCTCGCTTCACCTCTTCGCGCCTCGCTGTCATCTGCTCTCTGACCTCTGGATTCAGCATCAGCCGGAGGCCTTCAGCCAACGGCTCAACTCCGAGAGGCACGGCGAGGCCGGCCCGTTGATGAATGATCGGCGCGATCCCGCATGTCTCGGTCAACAAGACTGGGACGCCCGCGGCCACTGCCTCCCCGGCAGCATTACCGAAATTTTCATTGAGCGATGGCAACACGAAAAGATCCGCTGCAGCCCATGCCGCCTTCAATTCCTGTCCATAAAGTGGTCCTTGAAGCCGAATATTCTTGCCTTGCCCGGCAGTATCGATTTGGGCTTGGAGCTTATGACGGTAGTTGGGTTCAGAGACGGGACCGGCCATGACAAGCTTCGACCGTGAGACATCAGCTTTAATAAATGCGGCGATTAGATCGTGAAGGTTCTTCTTCGAACTAATGCGCCCGAAATAAACTACGAGCGTTTCGTGTACTTCCACGCCCCAGCGCTGTCTCATCGGCTGGCCATCGGGCAGATCGGCAAATTCTTCAAAGTCAATTCCATTGCGGCGGACCACTACGTCGTCCGGAGTGAGCTCTTTTAGCTCAGCAGCTTCGAGGGGCGAAGTAGCCACGAGGGCCGCGGCGTGTTTCGCCATCGATTTAGTGAGCGTCGAGTTATACATTCGCTTCGCGAGCAAACTACGTGATCTCGGAACGAACATGCCCATCGGCTCCAAAATAAACGGAACACTAGCGCGCCTGCTTAAGGCGGCCGCCAGGGGACAAAGGAGATTGTATAACCCATAGCAATGCACCAGATCGGCACCGCGCACCTCGCAATCGAGACGCGCCATTCGAGTAGGAATCTGACGCGACCGCAATCCAACCCACGGGATATATTGCACGGTAATGGTATCAATCACGGCCGAATCACGACGTGCTGGTTTTCTTGAATCGAAAGTAGCTACCCGAACGTTGTGACCGCGCGAGGCTAGTTTCCTCGCCAATGCATGCAAACGCTTCGGCGGACCGCCAAACTCAAGTTCCGGATAGTAGTAGGGCGTGACAAAGAGAATCTGCATCGCCTTATCGCGACGCAAACGCCTCGTCGGCACTTTCGCGATTTAACAGAACACTGTTTGTTGGCGCCTCCAACGGTCTAAACAAGGCGCGTCGGAAGTTAGGCAAAGCCAGAATGATAAAGGCGACGACGATCGAGCCCTTGACGGTCCAGTTAAGGACGAAGGCGATGTCATCTTCCGCCTTAACCGCGGAATAAAAAATAAAAGGCACAAGACACCACCAAAGAGGATTCGTGAAGGCCCGTTTGCAAATTATTCTAAAGAGCAATCCAAAGAAAAGCGCGTAGATTCCACAGCCGATGATTCCTCCAGTTTCGCCAAAGTTGGCATACATCTCCCCGGCGAAACCAAGGTTCATGCTCGTATTCTCGTCTAACGCCAGTCCCGTGAACTTCTCCATATTTTCGCGTCCGCCCGACTTCGCTTTCTCTTCAACGATCAATCTGGGGAGCAAACTGGCCTCGATGGCTGAAACAAGAGTCTTGCCCTGCGCATAGGGTTCGTAATCGGGCGTGAAAAGCATCACTCGGTTTATTATCCAACCCTGGTTGTATCTCATGCCCATTTCGGAAACGAATTCATCTTCCAGTTCAAACATTACTGTCTGTTGCAAGCTGGGCACCAGATAGGAGACCCACCGTATTGTCCGGTCGAATACCGATGTGTCAGCTATTTCCGTAGGAAGGCCTTCGATAGGATCGAGAGCTTCGGTCCGTAGTTGCCACTTCGCGGCCTGCAACGCCGGCAGCAACAAAACGGCTATGGCAATAGACCCTAACGTCGCCCACATTCTCGGCCGAAAACGATAGACCCAGAGAGCGAACGTCCAAAGGAGCCATAGAAGTAAATTGTGAAACATTGCGCTGGCCGTCGCAAATAGCACTTCAAGACAGAGGACCAAGGCAAGTCGCCATTGCCAACCTGATCCGCCCAGTACCATTCTTCCGTAAACACCGACGAAGCGCAAATTACCGAGCAGCACAAACAAGAAGGCCAGCCCCCCTATCTTACTCAGATTTCCAAGAATCACCGACGCGATTCCCAAGAGGCATATGACATCCAACTCCAACAGAAGTGATGGATCCGAGGAAACACTCTGCGGTTGAATTCGT
The DNA here is from genome assembly GCA_003244145.1 of Chthoniobacterales bacterium. Lineage (GTDB taxonomy): Bacteria > Verrucomicrobiota > Verrucomicrobiia > Chthoniobacterales > UBA10450 > AV80. Next base: position 57,139 of record QHBM01000136.1, on the reverse strand, counting down.
GGTAGGCCTACTCGCCAAAGACTGGCGGCGAACCCGATAGTCATCGCGAGTATGACAGGGCCGGTGTACGCATAATAGAGGGGCAAGCGATCGCCGATAAAATAGATAGGATTATCGTGCGGATGATAAAGAGAGAACCACGCAGCAAAGATGTACTGCAAAGCCGCTACGAGAAGAGCGATATGGGGCAGCGGCGCAATGTATTGGCCGGCATAATGAAGGTGAACGAGAATAATTGCCGTGAGAAAAATAGTGCAACCGATCCACGGCGAGATAAATCCGTACCATGGTAAACACACGGCCGTCCCAGCAGCCGCTATGCTCATGGCGACGAGCCATTGTCGCCATGTAAAGAAGAGGAATAACCGAGCACCCTGCATTTTTGTCAATCGTGGTTACTAATTATTATATAGAGGGTGGATTGCACTGTATCATCGATTTCAGCCGATCAGCATAACTGTTAGCGCCCGCGATAATCCAGTGATGGACGGCCTGGCCGAGCCGGGCGCGCTCACCCGAATCGTCCAACAGCATTCGCATCCGCTCCACCATTTCTTTTGGACTACGAAAATAGATAACCCGTTCCTCTTCCTCTCCAAAAATATTCCGATGTTCTTTAGTATCCTCTACAATCATGCATGCCCCAACGGCCGGAATTTCAAAAGTCCTCATGGAATGGCCATCCCGATTGGAGCGGCGCACGAGACAAAGGGCAACTCGGCAGGCCGAAATCCCACGCCGTATCGTTTGAACATCCGCTTGCCCGCGAGTGATCGATCGCGTTTCTGGATACCGCTCCCAATAGGTTCCGTGAAGTCGAACTGCCGCCCCACTCTGGATCGCCGCGGCAAGGTACGGAACCCGGTCTTTGTCACCCACACCAGCAAAGAACAGGTCGCTGCCATTACTCTCTTCTGTTCCATCGCTCGGAAAAAAAAGATCGGGATCGTAGCCAAAAGGCAAATAACTGACTCTTCTGCATCCATGCGCCAGAAGTTCCCGTTCATTCGATCGGCGTGGCGTGAAAACAACATCGTACTTCTTCAACGCAGCTAAAAACCATCGCGCCCGATGCTGCGGATTAAATGGATCGTCGGTAGAATAGTTCACACACCTGATTCCCAACTCGCGGCAAGCACGTATTGCTTTTACGTGCAGCGGTGCCATTCCGGTTGTTACAACCATGTCGGGCTCGAACCGATTGCAAAGCTCAAGAAACGAATTGCTGAAGCTATTTAGCGCCACCGGCCGTCGTCCGCCGAAATGCCAGAGCAGTCGTTGTGACAGTGTACCGCGGTGCCACGCCAGGTTTACATCGCACAGTTCGGCTTCGATCGACAACTTGTGTGCCGCTCGCATCAATGACCCGCCAATATGTGAGCTTCCCGTTGCGCCGACAATGACTATCCGACCAGCGGTTGTCATGAAGATACGGCTGCGGCAATCGCGCTCTCTAGTCCCGTGACCGTGTGATCAATTGAATACTTTTCGACTAGTGCGCACACAGCAGACGCGAAGTTATGGCCGGATTCCAAACGCGCAATCAATGCGTCAATGCATCGCGCCAGTGCCGGCACGTCACCAGATGGAAATACATACCCGGTTTCGCCTGGTTCAATCAAATCAGGCGCGCATCCAACGAGATTGGAAACTATCGCCGGTATTCCGCCAGTCATTGCTTCGTTGATTACTAATCCCCATGTCTCATTCTCGCCAGACGGAAGCACAATTGCATCTAAATCAGCATACCCTTTTTCTACGATCTCGCTCTGGTTCAGAAACCCGCGGAATTCTGCGCTGACGTTGTTCCGCTCAGCAAACGCCTCGGCGTCACGACGGAGCGGCCCATCTCCAATTATAATAAGCCGCAGACATTCCCTAGATCGACATCTCGCGGCGGCAGAAAACAAATCTAGGACGCGTTTTTTTGAAATGAGCTTCCCGGCAAATCCGATTCGCCACGGCCTTGCCTTTCTCGCCGACGATCGATGCTCCCGGAATTCTTCCTGGAAGAAATGTGAATCTATGGAGTAGGGCGCATCGTACAGTTTGAAATCGCCGACGCCATAATTCTGATAAAACTCGCGGTTCCTCTGGCCGATCACAGCAAATGTTTTGAACTTTCGAAACAGCCACGGGAAATAAATTGTTTTGATCGCGTCTCGCAGCAGTGAGCGATGGCTCAGCAAATTTGATTCTCCGCGACAGACGAGCGGTACGCCATTCCCGCGCGCCCAGCGTATCACCTGCAAATATCCATACGGAAACCAACCCATCACCAAGACCGCATCGGGTTCCAAGCCAGCAAGCAATTCTTCATGACCGGAAAGAACAATACCATCGCGACGATTTGTCGTCGGGGCGCGCGCAATGTTCGCCGCGAAAGCATGCGGATATCCATCGAGCAATGGCACGTCCCATACAAACTCAGTCCCAAATCCTGCGGACGCCTGTCCCTTTGGAGTTTGTTGCATCATGAAGACGACGGTAAGGTCGAACCTGCCTGCCAATGCTCGGAACAACGGCGCTTGGTTCTGAATTGGATGCGTTGTGACGATAACAGCGCGCATCATAGTGTGGAAATCATGATCGCAGGAGGCCCATTTCGATGGCTGAATCTCACATCACCGATCGGCGGATAAACGATCCAAAACCGGCGTGAATTCAGTCTCATAGTTCCAGCAACGTTTGATCTGCTCACGTGCGTATTCGCGCGCCTTATTCGTCTCCTCGGGATGTTTAATAAACCAGCGCAACGCCTCTGCGACGCTTTCCGGGCTTGACGGATCACACGAGCGACCGAATCCGCGTGATACGTATTGGGCTTCCCAATCTGGCAACCGACTAACCAACAACGCGAGCCCGCAAGCCATATAATCAAACGGTTTGTTCGAAGCCCCAAGCATTGTTTGCTCGTTTGCGTCGCGGGCGTCCATTGGCATTAATGCCAGCCCTACGGTGGCCTCTCGGCAATGTCGTAACAGAACGGCACGGTCGGGCACAGGGCCAAGAAAGTGCACGTCATCCTCAATCCCACGCTCTGCAGCCTCCCGCTTTAATGCATTTCTATAATTCGGATGACCGACCGTCGGATAGCCGGCAATTGTAAGGACAACTTTGTTAGGCAAACTCGCCATTGCCTCGATGATAGCGATCGGAATTCGAGCCGGCACGATGCTGCCGTGGTAGAAAAGTTTGAGCACTTCCGTGTCATCGGGCCCTCTATTGCGCGACTGCACCTCGCTGCGCAAAGCGCAATTCCGTACGATGCATATCGGCCGACTCGTCGCAGTTGCTGTTTTTAGTAACTCCCCACGTGCTTCATTCGGCACCACGCAAAAATCAGCTTTTCGACTTAATACTCGCCGACCGGCTAGGAGGACGCCTTGGAACGCCGAATCCGAGACTTGCGTCGGTGAGTCGTGTTCATGATAGGCAACGTGAAATCCCAGCAGCTTTAGAAAAAGTGCGCTCGGGCATGACAGAAAATCGGCAGCGTAAATCCAATTCGGCCGCCAGAGCAGAGCAACGAATACCACCCAGAGATGGTAAAACGCGAAGTGCAATTTCTGACGCCATCCAGGCGGTGCGAACGGAATTTTCAACGTGGTGATGTTTTCGTGAACTGGAACTTCTAGATCGTTCGCGCCATCCGCGCCCGTGCCGAGAAAACGGACTTTCCAACCTTGATCCGCCAGTATTCGCGAACTGTGCAGAAGCGGAGGGTACGCGGCGGGATTAGTGTACTGCATGTACAGAATGCGTTTAACCAAGCGCGTCATCCTTTTCTTTCAAACACCGTTCTATTTCATCCGCGTACCGTCGGCCATAGGCAGACCACGAAAATTTCTCGCGCGCTGGTCCCAAGATATCCCGCAAGCCGGTTTGATTTTCCGAAATAGCGAGAGCTTTCTCAATCCCACGACTCAACGCTGCAACGTCGTCGGGAGGTACAACCGTTACGTATTTAGGGTCATTAAGCAGCTCTTGCAGATCCGCGCCGCCAGTCCGATCTGTGCAGACAAGAGGAAGTCCGCAGGCCAGTGCTTGAGCCTGAACCAAACTCAAGCCCTCTTCTCGTGACGCATGCGCAAAAACATGCGACCGGCGGTAAAATTCGACGAGGTTAGCTTGCTCCACCGGTTCACAATGTTCGAATCTTGGACTATTTGGCTGCGGCGCGTCACCAACCGGACCCACGTGAAGCAAGTGCCACGAGCTATTTTCTTCGCAAGCGGCCCAAAGCACCTCGCAGCCTTTGCGAAGCGACCATGTGCCAACGAACAGGATTGTATTCCGATTAGTGTCCCGCTGCGTCGGAGGAAACATAGTTAAATCAACTCCATATGGGTTTCGAAATAGTTTGGCTTGGGGGATCCCGCGCATAGCAAAGCTTTCTTCTGTATGGTGGGATGGGATCACAATTACGTCGGCGTATTCGTAGGCCCAGAGTTCTCGCTTTATTGAAAAGTTCGATACAGTTTCGCGGCGGCTGTTTGGAATAAGGTCGAGAATCTCCTTCTGCGAGAGGATGTGCCTGCTCCCGCGTTCGATAAAAATCTTTGCCCCATATTTTCCACGCGCAGCTTGCGCACTACGCACGCACAGCCCCGACATACCGATAAATACATCGCACTCCCGCAAGAAGATACCGGCAGCAATATCCACTACCCAATTGAGCAGATGTTCAACGTATCCGCGCAACGAACGCGGAGCGACTCGCGAAATCGCGACAAGCGGTAGCAAATAGAGAAACAACGAACGATGACAGCAACCAGGTAATCCAAACCTCTGGGCACGTCGTCGGGGCAGCACCGAGTAGAATGCGACGCGGTATCCGAGAAGATGGAGCTCCCGCGCTAAATCTAAGACATGGAAACGTCCGGTTGATACGATCGCAATCCGACAACGGCGATTTCGACTGCCCGTATTGATAGGAAGCATCTCTGGCGAATCAGTTGCCGGGCGCGCGTCAATACTTTCGTCCCTCAACCGCGACGCCCGCGCCGTTCATGATCCGGCTCGGACTTTCAATCTCTTGCAGACCCGGCAGGGCACTCGTGATCGATGTAAAAGTTTTCAATTCGACAAAGCCGGCGTCGGCCAACAATCTTTTCAGACTGGCGCCGTCGTACATCCATTTATGGTTATGAAAACCCAGAAGCCGATGATACAAACCGAGCGCTCCGCGCGAGGCGTGGCGTGGATGCAAGAGTAATTCTTCCATTAACTTTTCAGCGGGCGGAATATCGGGCGGAATTCGCGTGCTCCTGTCTGCCGTACGATCACGGTAGCGCTCGATTGCGGCGGCTAAATCGGGCACGACAACGCGACAGATTCCTCCGGGAGCGAGAACCCGCCAACACTCGCGCGCCAGCGCGGCCGCTTCTTCTCGATACAAATGCTCGAAGAGATGCGAAGAATAAATCGCCTCGAATTGATTGGCAGGGAATGGCAGTGAGCGTCTTAAATTTAATCGCAGCACATGGGATGGCCAACCAATGCTCGCCTGGCTGCGCGGATAAATCCCCAATCCCACCAGAAGTTTTTTAGTCCGGGGCCACCGCGCAAAAACCGCTTGCAAGGATCCGTCGACGTTCAACCAGTCCTCGGGAGCCTGAAGACCGCAACCAAGATTCAGTCTCCTGGCATCCAGGTTGGGGCCATTCTTATGGGCGTTCATACATTCCCAGTTACAACAAAAGCTTGCGGGTGGAAGGACGGAATTGCCCAGTTCGATAAATTCGTGGAGTGCGCCTCACTGAGCGAACCCAATTTCACGGGCCCATGCCGCCGATTGTTGGATGCCTTCCACCAATCCGACACGAGGCATCAAGCCATCCCCTTTGAGGCGCGCATTCGAATAACGTACCTTGCGGCCATAGAGAGCCCTATCTGCCGACATCAGGGCTAAAAAGTGCAGGCGCTGCCACCGGGCGATCATTCTCTTTCCTGCAGGAAACGTCATAACGAAAAAGGTTACCTTGCGCCGGAAAGATGTGGGGAGGAGACGGAGCAGCGTCCGGACAAACCCAACTTCAACTTTCTCGCCGGCAACCTGGTCCTCTGCCGAAGATGGAACAGCCACGCCCAACGCTTGAGCGAGGCGCTCGAAGTATTCCATCCAACTCACAACTTCGGGACCGACCACGTTGTAGATCCGAAGGCCTAAAGGCGGTCTAGCGAGAATTTGCTCAATGGTGCGGCAAACATCGGCGATGTGGACCAAATTGGCTGTGCCTTGCAGTTCTTCCGCGACCGGTTTCCAACCCGCGAGGAGCCGTCGAATCGGAACGATGGTCCATTGGTCGCCCAACGGCCCGTAGATGATGCCTGGCCGCAGGATCACCAGGCTTTGGAAGCGCTCGAAATTACTGCGCACCAGAGAGTCTATTCGCCCCTTGATCGCGCCGTAGCCTGGGCCCTCCGACTGGATTGGGGAATCTTCATCGATCGTTCCGTCTTGGGCTGCATAAATCTCCGTTGTACTGACGTGGATAAAAGTCCGAACCCCCGCCCCCGCCGCCGCCAGCAGCAAAGTGCGTGTCGCTTTCTCCTGGTCCGAATCGGCACCGAAAGCGCAATGCACGATCGCATACGCGCCTTGGACTAGTTCGTCCACGGCTTCGCGGTGCGTTAGATCCGCCGGGCGCAGACGGCAGCCGAAACGAGCAACCCGCCCGCCGGCGAGGAGCCGTCGTCCGGTCGGAACAATCTCGTATCCGCCAGCGACGAATAGCGCCTCGACGACGCAACTGCCGACAAACCCACTCGCGCCAGTGACAACGATCTTTCGCAACCTCATAGCGTGCTGCTTCCGATCGTGGTGACCAGCGGTAAATCCGGCCTCGCAATGGTATAAGCTCGATCCAAAAATTCGATCGATGGCATGACCGAGGATGCGGTTGCAACAGATTCATAATCCGAACCGGCAAGAAAGGCTTCGATCACGTCCGCAACAATGCCTTGATAGGCAGTGTATCGTTTGACGCCGGGAAGCGGCCGCATCTCGCCGTTGGCTTGCAGAAGCGCCCGATTGCAATCGTCATCAATGATCGCCTGTCCCTTCGTGCCCACGAATTGGATTCTGGCAGGCACATTTATGAGCCATGTCATGACGGCCTCACAAGTAACCTGTCCGATGAAAAACTTAGCATGCACCGTTGCTTCCGGGCCTGCATATCCATCGTGATTCACTTCGATCGCGTCGAGAGGGTGGCCCAGCATCCACGCGAGCAAGTCGAAGATATGCGCGCCGAAATCGGAAAGGATTCCATGGCGCGCCAGATTGGGTTGGCTGTGAAAGGCGGTCTTCGTCGGCCAGTTGAACCGGCTTCCTTCTCGAATCCTGATCGAAGTCAGCTCACCCAATGCGCCTTCCGCTACCAATTTCTTAATAATGAGACTGGCCGGAAACCACCGGCGCGTCTGGTTAACATGCAGCTTCAGTCCGGAGGCGGCCGCCTGTTGCACAAGGTTGTAACCCTCCGCCGGATTGATCACAAAGGGCTTCTCGCACAGCACGTGAACGCCGGCCCCCAACAGCTGGGAGCAAATCGCGTAATGCGATGCCGGCGGGGTCGCTACCGTGGCATGGCTTGCTCGATCGAGTACCTGGTCGAGTGATGTCAGCGCTTCGGCGTGTTGAAACCGCAACGCCAAGGCACGCGCCCGCGAGGCGTCGGCGTCAACGAATAGCAGCGTCCAACCCTCTCCGGACAGGTCGTTGAGCTTCCCCACGTAGAATTCCTCGACCACCGCTCCGCAGCCGATGATTGCGAGCTGCTCTGCGCGACGCGTTCGAGAGACCATCATGCTCCTACTGCAGTGCGCCCTTCTGGCCACAGATGCAATCGTTATCGGGCGGGATTAGACAGCGGCTTCTCTTCTCCCGCAGCTGGTTGTCGCTTCGCAGCGCAGGATGTGAACGGATGGTGTCAGTCCGCATTACGCTTTTGCAAAACTATCGATAGCCCTTTTACAAGAAGATCCTCCTCCGCAATACCCGCCGCACGAAGCTGTTGCCACTTGTCCGGGAACTCGGCTCGGAAACGCAACCCCGCACCACTGATCTTCGCCACCACGTGCCGCACGTGGAAATATTTTCGAAATGTCGCCAGGTACTCCCTCGCGAAGGCGAACGAAAACTGGTCATGCCGCGCCCAAAACGGCAAATTTGGGTTCGGTTGCCGGTCAAAGAAGGCTTGGTCACTAACCCGGGACAAGTATTGCTCCTCTGTTAGCAGAAGGTGGTCGTACCCGCACTCATCGCCATAGGCGTCAATGCAGTGGTCCGCGCCGAAGCTGAAATAGAGCGGACCGAAGCTGTGCCACGCGAGCCCGCCCCGTTTCAGCACGCGAGCGCTTTCGGCGGAAACTGCCTCAAGATTCTGCACATGCTCGAGCACGGCGGCACTAGCGATTACATCAAACGAGTCATTTGGAAATGGAAGTTGCTCCAGTGGCGCCTGCTGAAAATGAACGTCGGCACCGAACGTCCGCCGGAGTTCGGGGACAATCACGCTCCACCGCGCCCCAAGATTGTTAAGATCGACGCCGTCCAATCGTCGCGTGCCGCGCCGCAGCCAGAATTGCACGTCCTCCCCGCCGAGAAAACAGCCGGGGATTAGGACGCGATCCGGTTGCTTGCCCGCCATCAATTGCAACAAGGCCGCCTTTGAGGCATCATCGCCAAACCGCTCCTCGAAGCACAGCCCGTCTGCAGCAAACGACAGCGAACAGCGTAGCGACGATTCGATCGCCCGTCTCCGCAGAACCAATGCCGTCGGTGCGATCGCGCGCATTAACCGGCGGCGAAGCGGCTCTCGCGAAACGATTCGAAAATTGACACTGAGGTCGCCTATATCAGCAGGCGAACAAACCGGAATCACTGCGCCCACGCGCGCTTTTACTGCTTGGATAGCCTCCAATCTCATGTTGCCAACATTCGAGATGAAAGTCCTGCCCGAGGAGTAGCGAAGAAGGTGAAAACCGCCCTAATCAATGTCTTAATTGAGATCGCATCAAGGCGTTGTCTCTGAGAGTACGTTTCGCAGACTAGATTGGCACTTTTACGGCGATGCAAGCTCGGTATTATGGTTATACCAACACGCAGGTAGTTTAACATCTTCCTCGTTAGGATTACATGGAAAATCCAATATGTGCGGGAAAGTAGTTGTGGGCTCAGAATAAGCAATTCGATCTCTTCGTAAGAAAGTAAACTCCATATCATTAGGTATTACATACCTCCCGATCATAAAACGTCTTGAGCCATTATTCGGATGGATGTGAACGACCGCATGGGTTCTTAGTAATCTGTTGAAAGTCGCATCGATATTTTTGTAGCCAAAACGATCTGTTAACGAGATAAGCCCATGAAATTCGATTACAATTATGCGAAACCTATTTAAAATCTCAGGATCTGCATCCAACAAGACATCGTATTCTGCTCCTTCGATATCCATTTGAAGCACAAGATCTTTCTCCTCGTCTGCGGAAGTTTTTTTTACCCAGCTATCGAGAGTCATGAACACATCAGTTTCTTGGTTTCCCAGGTATCTTTTCTCGAAATAAAACAACTCATTTTGAACAGGTGGCGCCTCTACTGAATAGTCAGCCAGGTAGGACTTGATTCCTCGCTTTGCCATTTCTAATTCAAAACTCGCGGTTTCTGCTACCCCGGGTGAAAAACACGCCTCAATGCCATCTAAGTCATTCGGCACCAGATACCCGCCGTCCCGATTGTGACCTATCCGAATCAATTCGTGATTCGTAGTAACAGGACAACATTTCTTAACAAATTCGCCGATCAACTCCGACGCCGTCAACTTACTGACATTTAGCCCTAATCGTCTCAATGATTCTTTAAGAAATATTTTTAGTCTCAGCATGCCTGTCTTAGTGTTATCTAAGTTATCGACCCTGAATTATGATGCTTGCGCGTTTCACAGCGCCTGCCTCGGAGCGGCGACGCTTTCGCAATTTGAGAAAGGAACGCATCTATATACCGGTCGTAGTCGAACACTTCGTTGAAGCACCGGATCGCGTTGTCGACGTACGTCGAATAGGATCGATAGATCTCCCCCGCAGCACTTCCAAGCTCTTTCGGGTTTGAAACGAATACACCGCACCCGTAGGTATCGGTAACGTCTTTCAAGCTGGCGGCACTGTTATGAATTACTGGAACTCCTACCTTGAGGTACTGGGCCACCTTGCTCGAAGCGGCGCCCATCAATTGCCAGTTAACGCTGCTCGCTTCATACATCGCGACGCCCACGTCCGCGCCCGCGATAAGGTTGTCCAGTTCAGCATACGGCACGAAATCTGGCGAAACGATTACGTTAGTGGCCTTACCCGCCGCCTCAATGACTTTATCGATGTAATCCGCCGCCCCGAAACCGTGTACGACAAGTTTCCAATCAGCAGGAAGATCGCGCGCCGCGTCGATTAACTCGAGGCACTGCGACCAGCGTTCTATTGAGCCTGCATGGAGCGCGATCCTAACGTCATCCGAAAGCTGATATCTTTTGTGAAAATATCGAGTCCGCAGCTTCCTCGCCGGACCTCGCGCGCACGCGGGTACGATCACGATTTTCTCTGATGAAACCTTGTTCTCGCGGCTAAATATCTTAGCACGTTCCTGATCCTGAATGACGATAATCTCGGCTGCCTGCGCAAAATACATTTCGCACCATTTGAAGAACTTAGCCAAGAGGGTAGCCGCATCTTTCCAGGTTATCAGTTCCAGGCACCAATAGACCAGGCGGCCTCGCGAAAACCGCGCGAACACGCCAGCCGTAACTAGTCCCATGTTCTCGGCTCCGATTATTACATCGTAGGGGCCGCGCTTCTTCATCATCCGGCAACACTTCGCTCCGTATCTGACGAGATGCGGGAGCTTCCATCCGAAGAGTACGTATAGGTCGCGCACAAATGCCCAACCGGGCATTCTCTTGATACGGCTCTTCGAGGATACCTTTGACCTAGGTTGAGCCTTCTTCCCCTCTTGGCCGCTTTCCACGACACAAATCACGTTCAGGTTCGCGGAGTCGCCAACCGAAGTGAGTTTAACCGCCGGCATTTCGTCCACGTAGAGATCGACCTGATAACCGGCCTCCATTAAGCAGTCGATTGCGTTCAGGATGCTCGGGGAAGCGACCACTTCGTAGTGAAAGACGACGATAGCTACCTTCGAGCTATTCCTTGACGAGCTATTCAAGGATTTTCAAGACCACGGCCGCGCTCTTTTTGATTTGTTCTGCTGACAAGGCTAATCCACTTGGAAGGTAAAAGCCGCGGCGCGCAAGCTTCTCCGCGATAGGGTGTTTATCGTTGGCAAACAGACCCCTTCGGCGAAATACAGGTTGCTCGTGCATCGGCCAAAAGAAAGGGCGCGTCCCAATTCCTTGTGTCGCCAATCGTTTCATCGCCTCATCTGCATCAAGTGCCACATGATCTTGCAGCACTACTCCGTAAACCCAATAAATGTTGTCCGCGTAGGCTGTTTTCGTGAGTGGTAATTGCAGTCCAGGCGCGTTCTTCAACAGCTCGGTATATCGCTGGCCCGTTTCGCGCTTGCGGGCGACGAACCCGTCCAATCGCTCCAGCTGCGCAACACCGAGAGCAGCTTGCACATTCGACATCCGGAAGTTCCAGCCAAGTTCTTCATGGACGAATCGTTTTTTCTGAAAACAAAGATTGCGCAGTGAGCGACACCGCTCAGCCAGCGATGAATTATCGGTCAAAACCATGCCCCCTTCCCCAGTCGTGATGTGTTTATTCGGATAAAAACTCAAAGTGCTGATGTCGCCAAAACCGCCGCACGGACGCCCCTTGTATGTCTGCCCGATCAATTCGGCAGCGTCTTCGATGATTTTCAATCCGTGCTTCTCAGCCAGCCGTAGAATCGGATCCACATCTACGGGCAAACCATAAATGTGGACCACCATGATCGCACGCGTCCGAGCCGTGATCTTATCAGCGACCTGGTTGACATCCATATTCCACGTATTGGGGTCGCTATCTACAACCACGGGCGTCGCGCCTGCGCGGATGATCGCCGCCGCGCATGAGATGATGGTGAAGGTCGGCAGAATTACTTCATCGCCCGCTCCTAACTTGAGCGCAACCACTGCGAGATCCAATGCGGCTGAGCCGTTGCACACCGCGACTCCGTATTTCCGCCCGACGCGATTCGCGACGCCTTCTTCGAGGCGCTGAACAAATGGCCCCTCGGAGGAAATCCAACCGGTATCGATGCACTCGGCGAGATATTTCCTCTCGTTGCCGCCCAGGAGCGGTTCGTTTACAGGAATAAATTCGGTTAGGTTTTGCGGGTTGACCTTTGACATCTGACTTCTGATCTCTGGTCTTTAAGTGCGCTTGCGCAGCAAATACGCAACACCCCAAGTTCGATCGGACGGCGGTTGCGCCGTGAGAAATTCTTCACTCCGCTCGACATTGAAGCCTGTTTTGCGCGCGAACGACGTAATCTCCTCAGGAAAAAAATAACGCATGCAGTGCTCTTCTTGAAATTCAGTGATTTGATTGTCGATCTTTGATTGAGCCGTGATCGAATACCGAACTGTCACAGTATGCCTGTCAACGTCCAATCTGGGCTCGGCCAGTCGAGTTAGAAGTGTTGTTGCGTCTTCGACTCGCTTCTCGCGTACGGCTGGGCGCTCATGAAGCACGGCCGGTCCATGCCAGACATCAAAAAAGAAAATTCCATCCGCACTCAAGTGGCGCGCTGCGTTTGCAAAAGTCCGATCAACGTCGGCATCAGTGGTCTGATAACTAACGACATGAAACAAGGCCAGGACCGCGTGGAAGGGCCGGTTCAGCGTCGTTGTCTGGATGTCACCTTGGACGCAATCGAAGATGCCGCTCTCTCGACCAACAGCGGAGTCGTCGGTGAAAGACCGCGCTGTGGTCACCATTGTTTGGCTACGCTCGATGCCGAATACATCGAATCCATGTTCGGCGAGCAATCGCCCGTGCCGACCGGTCCCGGAACCGAACTCCAGAACGCTATGCGTGTTCGGATTTGCCGCCCGTAATGCCCGCGCGACAGAATCTGCTTCGGTCTCGTAGTCTTTGTCTCGGTAGAGGAGATCATAATACGCGCTGTACCGCTGGAACGTCTCCTCGCTCATGGGCGAGTAAGATCGCTGCCGAAATTCAACTGTGTCGGTAATGTGGCGTTGAAGCGGGTTTTATCGTCCTCGCCGCGATAAGGCCCTTGCTTCACTTCAAACATCTCAAGCTCCTCCAAAACCTCAAAGCCATGTCCGCCCTGGACCAGAAGAATCACATCGCCGGTTTGCAGTACTCTGCTTTCCAAGTAATTCTGCTGATCATCAAAAAAATCAACCCGCAATTTTCCACGCTTAATAAACAGCGTTTCTTGGGTCAGTAACACCTCCCGAGCTGCAGGGGTGTGAACATGCGCTCCAATCATCTTGCCCGCTGGGTGATGCATAAAAGCGAGCTGTTGAGACAATTCGTTCGGCGTAAAGAAGGTGATCCCCGGTTTGTCATAGCGATTCGAAACGATCACGGCCAAGAGCCGACCAGAGCTTTGAATCGACTCAATCATCGAGGAAACTTTCTTTAAGGACATAATCGCGGAATTTCGGATCTTTTAGCAGCCTTTCTAGAAAGCAATGCCGTCCGTACTCATAATACACTTTTGCAAATTTAACCCTCCACCCATCGCTGCGTTTTACCCACGTCAAGACAGCTCCGATGAGGGCTCTTGCAGCTGAAATGATACTCTTAATCTGGTCACGTCTCAGCCGTGCGATATCCGGTCTGACATCGCGAAAGGAAGTAAAAACATCCGCGCAAGCCTGATTCATGAACCGCTGGTTCAGCCATCTTTGGGTCATGCGCTCTGGCGGAATTAAATGAAAAGCCCTTGCCTCGCTCGTGTAACCGAAAAAATGACCTGCCTGCTCGATTCGCAAATTTAATCCGGTCTCACCATCGCCAACCCATTCGCCAGCCGTATTCTCCGGATCGAAGCCGCCGCAGTCAACCAAGACGTCTTTCCGTACAAATTGATGGCAGCTGTAAACACCGGGATCCCGCGGCGAGACGAGAACGACTTCTTCCCTTAATTGCAAGCTTAACAGACTGTTTTGCATTATTCTGGTCACCCAAGGCGGCGGCTCGACTGTCCAGATTGGCAACACTTGACCGCTGGCCACCGCAATGCCTTCTCGTACCCGCAGAAGTTTCTCAAATGCTTTGAAGACCCCGGAATCCACCACCATATCGTCGTCAGTGTAATAAAGCCACGTTCCCGCAGCGTGCTTAATCGCCATGTTGCGCGCAAAGTGCACGCCAGGACGCACTTCAAAGAGGTAAGTGATTTTGATATCACTGAGGTGCTCGCTCGCTTCCACTACCTGCCTGGTGTCATCGGTCGAGCAATTGTCCACCACGATCAGTTCGTATTGGTTCGGCGGATAATCAATCGCCAGAACACTTTCGATCGTTTTCTTTAGCGTCTTCGACCGATTGTACGAGGGGATGATAACGGAAATAAACATTCAGTGGATTATAGCCCTTGCGGGGATTGAAGAAAGAAGAGGATCGCGCGTCTAGCTTTTTCTCGGCGCTCACAATGGGAATAACTGAAGGGCGAGAAGCATTTCTGCAAGCAGTTGGGCAGAGTTCTGGTTGCCAAATATCCACGATGAAATCGGACATTCGGAGGCCGATTTTGGTGGCTTACTCGTTTTTGTGATTTCCTGTTTCCGCGCATAGCCAGCTCATATTCCTTTGCGCATAAGGCCGGACAGAGCAGTCGCGACACACTATCAGGAGAATAATAGTTTGTGGATCTCACGAGCTGCGGCGGCGCTTGCGGTCCCGGGATTATACACGAGTGTTTCTGCAAACTTTTTCCGAGCTTGAGTGTTTTGGCTCGATGGATCCAACTCTGTAAAAATAGCTCGTTGCAACTTCTCGGGCGTTTCAACGGTCCTGCCTACGCCATATGCCTCCGTTTGCAGGTCACTAAGGCCGTGAGTATTTTCAAACTTCGGACATCGCCAATAGATTATAGGCTTATTCAACAGCAAAAACTCAAAACCGATTCCGCTAACGTCTGTGATCAGAAGATCGCTGGCTACTAGATAAGGATTAGAATTAAACGCCCGGATATTACGAAGATTAGGGTGCCGTCGTTCAAGCGCTTCCATCTCCCTCAACCACCGAACTCCCTGATATTCACATTCACCTTTGGCAAAGTACGAATTCGGATGCAGCT
The DNA here is from genome assembly GCA_003244145.1 of Chthoniobacterales bacterium. Lineage (GTDB taxonomy): Bacteria > Verrucomicrobiota > Verrucomicrobiia > Chthoniobacterales > UBA10450 > AV80. The sequence goes on along the minus strand of QHBM01000136.1, from coordinate 41,862 downwards.
TAACCAAAATGTTAACATCTTCTTTGGCGAGTGTTCTGATAATAGATATCCCATCGGTATGTAACGAAGCCTCCTTTTCCCAAGTAGGCGCATACAGGATTAAAGGTTTGCTGGAATCTAAGCCCAGATCTTTGCAAATATTGTGTTTTGAAAACACTCCGTCGAACAACGAGTCAGTTTTGGGGTAACCGACAGAGTGAAACTGGATCGTCGGTTCCAAGGTAAGTACCGCGTTACTTGTAAGTGTATTTTGTAGCATTGGGCCTGTAATAAATAAATCGGTGAAAGGTCGAAAGATATCGTGCTGTTGTTCCGAAGCCCACTTTGTCATCCCCCAACCAGCCAAGCCATGAAACAACTGCACAGTCAAACGGCTTGATCTCGGCTTTCCACTAGCGAAAGTCGGTGTGAGGAAAAGATCACACAAGTTGACCTCAGATGGATTCTGAACAGGTATTATACATTCCCTTGGTACGCCCACTGACAGGAGGTGTGCAACTGGATCGGTGCTATGACCCTTTTCGACTATAAAACAGCTGAATATGTCGCGCTGGTGCTTTTTCATCAGTTCCTTCCAAATAGGTGCCGAGAACGTAAACATAAAAGAACTTGGCACATGGAACGCGACAATCCTACGGCCCGAGCGATGCGCCGCGCGTAAAGGCGCCTGCGACCGAATCGCAGTGATTTCCCGCTGCACTCTTCGGAATCCCCTTTTGGGAACCGTTACGATCAGTTGCCACTTGGACATACAATATTAATACTGTCGGTCCATGCACTCGACGGGCAAAGATTAACTGGTTGGTGCAATTGAAGATTTGCTGGTGCAACTAGCCATTTGTGGTTTCTTAATGGATAATCGGAGCTGTGACGGCATGGTTGGCAGTATTGTGCTTTTGCTAATAGCAACCGTTCGCCGGGGACGTCAAAGCTCCTTTTCGCCTGGCACACTCTTAATGAAGCGCTTGAGATCGGTTGTAGAGACACCAACCGTACGCTCCAAATAAACGACTTCGCAGAGGTCGGAGTATACATCGAACTTGCCCTTCCAGTCCTCACCCATCACTAGCACATCGGCGCGGTGCTGCCGAATATACTCGCGCTTTTTCTCAAGACTTTCTTCCCGAAACACCTCGTCAACATATCGAATGGCTCTGACTATATTCATCCTGTTACACTCTGAAAACACAGGTAAGTAATTCTTCTTACTGAAACTCAACTGATCGGTCGACACCCCTACTACGAGGTAGTCTCCAAGCGCTCGCGCTCTCTCAAGGATCCTGAGATGCCCTAAGTGGAAAAGGTCGAATGTTCCAAATGTGATAACCTTTTTCATCAACGAGGAAGTGAATATCTACGTCTTTTGAAAACAATAGTTAGGCGTTTTGAGGATAAGTTTGTAATTGGATTTACTTGCAACTTCGGCAACTAATTGCTGTAAACCCTCGTAAATTGCGTCATCCGACGAATCATCGAAAAACACAAACCCGCCGGGAATGAGATAATCGTCGACATTCAGGAAATCCTGTCTGGCCACCTCATAGGTGTGATTACCGTCGACATATGCGAAAGAAATCGTTCCGCCTAATCGGACTCGCCGACCAAGTACATCTGTGACCTCAGCATTTGCATTCCACAACTCGAAGAAACGATCTGAAAAAGCCTCTACGGTAAATGGAGGGAATGGCGAACTGAACAGCGCCAAGTTCATCTTGTAGAGGCGTGTGACCCAGTCACGGTATTCCCTGGTCGCTGTGCTGAAGTAACCGGCTTTCGGTTTTTCGGAGCCTGCAAAAACCCATGGATCACATGTGAAGAATGCGTTGGGGCACCGATATTTGTGGGCGGCATAAGCAATGATGTTCGTCGAGAGGCCGAGAAATGACCCGATCTCAACGATTGCCCCTGTAGTGGGCATATTCCGCAAGCAATACTCAAAAGCTTCAACATTACCGGGCGAAAGAAAACCTCCAATGGTAAAACGTAAATGGTCTACGTATTCATCTCTTGTTAGATCGGTCCAGGTTGATAGATCCCCATAATACATCCCAACCTTCAATCCGCGTCGCAGCAGTTCTCTCCTTATTCTCCGGGCGATTCGTCTCAGCATGACTCATTCTTTTCCGGAATCGTCTTTCGTTTCGGAAATCTGTCAGCGACATCCATTTCCCATTCCGCGTCTACGACAACATGTCCCTGGAAACTTGCATCTGGAAGCGATCCCGTTCCGTAAACATCACGAGCAACGATGTCGATATGGGTTGCGCCGGGCAGGCTTTCGATCTCGGTCGAAAATCCCCAAAAGCCTATGTCGATACGATACCGAGCCGGTACTAGGAAATTATTTCGGCATACTGCTCGGACGCGCCTTGAACCTCCAAATCCCCACCGGCTGTTCTGCTGAATATCGGTGTGAATGGTGGCCAGACGTTCGCCGTTCGGGGTATGGATACCGATGGAGAGTCGAGGGTGTTCGATTATTCCGTCTGAAAATAGCTCCAGGTCGAATATGATGTCTTCCCCCACCGCAAATTGATTTGTTTCTGTTCCTTCTCGATTAATCACAATTACGGACCGAATGTTTTTGGACATTCCGTGAGTGAGCCGCTCCTGCGACATTTTGATCGTTCGGGTGAGATATTTTTCTACGATTTCCGAAGCATCTCCCCCGTCTTGCAAAATTCCTCGTTCTAACAAGATGGCCCGACTGCACAACGTCTCAATTACCGGCATATTATGGCTTACAAAAAGCACCGTGCGGCCTTCTTTGGAAACTTCGCTCATTTTGCCCAGACATTTTTTTTGAAACTCGGCGTCGCCGACGGATAGGACTTCATCCACGACCAGGATTTCGGGTTCGAGATGCGCCGCGACCGCAAACGCGAGTCTGACGTACATCCCGCTCGAGTACCGCTTGACGGGAGTGTCTAGGAACTTTTCGACTTCCGCGAACGCGACGATCTCGTCGAACTTTGCTTTGATCTCCGCGCGAGACATACCCAGAATTGCACCGTTCAGATAAATGTTCTCGCGTCCAGTTAGCTCGGGATGAAAGCCGGTGCCGACCTCCAGCAGGCTCGCCACTCGGCCTTTGATCTTGATCCTACCTTCGGTTGGCTCCGTAATCCGGCTGAGGATCTTCAACAAGGTCGACTTGCCGGCGCCGTTCCGCCCGATAATGCCCAAAACCTCGCCGAGCTTTACTTCGAAAGAAACGTCTTTTAAGGCCCAGAAGTCCTCTTGCGTAGCACGAGCAGAGGTCAGAGGCCTGAGGTCAGAAGTTGGCTTTCCGTTGCGGCGAAAGAGCGACTTTGCCTTGTCAGCAACAACGTCGCGCAGCGCGGTGTAGCGTTCGTTCGAGCGACCAGCGCCAAGGCGATACTTTTTTCCCAAGCCTTCCACCGTTATGATCGCTTCACTCATTCGCCCATTAGTTTCTGGCAAATGCGTTGAAGGGCCGGCGCTTTATTGCTGGCGGCGTCCCAAACCACAGAGCTATCAACAGCGAAATAGGAGTGGGCCAGCACATCACGGAAACCAGCAATCTGACTCCAAGGAATAGAAGGCTCTCTTGCTATCAATTCGGCAGGTAAGCTCTTCACCGCTTCGCCGATGATCTCAAATTGCCGGATCACAGCATCCTGCGTCTTGAGGTCTTGCGCGAAGGCCTCTTCATCGAATCCCTCGATGTAACCCGCAATCCGAGCGGAGGCATCGACGATATCCGCAAGTCGCAGCTTAGGATCACGTGACATCGATAAGGCCACTCTCAATCGCCTTTAGGAATCTTGGTGTGCATGCGGAGCGCGAAAGAATGTCCACGAGTCCGTTAAGCCGCTTTTCGAGACTGAACTTCAAGCTCATGAAGGTATCGAAACTGGGTGGGTGAGAAAATTCAATCAAGAAGTCCCAGTCACTCTCGCTTGCTTCGCTACTTGCCGCCCGGGATCCAAACAACCAAGCACGTCTTACGTCGAAGCGGGCCCATTCGCTCTCCAAGCCAGGCACAAAACCGGTGCGGGGAGTGGGCTCGATTGATCCAATTTTACTCATTTCCAAACCTTGGCCGCTTTATATCACGTCCGCAAATGTTCGTTCCATCCTGCGAAAATACCAGATACCGGCGGCGAGCAGGACTGACACGACAATGATGCTAAGCCAGACACCCGGCCAGTAGATCAAGGAGTGCCCGCCGCTCACGGCCCAACGGAAACCGTCTATTACTCCCACCATTGGGTTGAGCGAGTAGAATAAGCGCCACCTTTCGGGGACGATCGAGGTGCTAAACCCGACGGGCGAAAGGTAAAGCCCGAACTGCACGATGAACGGCACGACATAACGAAAGTCTCGATATTGCACGTTGAGCGCGGCCAGCCAGAGGCCGGCGCCTGTCGATGCTATGAGCGCCAGCAAAGTGAAAAGAGGAAGCGCGAGCAAGTGGAACGTAGGCCACACGTGGTACCACGTCATCAGTAGTGCGAGCAGGCCGAGCGAGATGGCAAAGTCGACAAACGAAACAATGACCGCACTCGCCGGCACAATCAGTCGTGGAAAATAGACTTTGGAAATCAAATTGGCATTGCTGATAAGCGAATTACTGCCTTCCGAGAGGGAAGTCGCGAATAGTTGCCATGGCAGCATCGCGGCGAAAACCATGACCGGATATGGCACTCCGTCCGTCGGGAGCTTTGCGATTTTCCCAAAGATGAACACGAATACAATCATCGTAAGCAGCGGACGAAGCACCGCCCACAGCACTCCGATTACGGTTTGCTTGTAGCGAACAATTACGTCCCGCCACGCGAGAAAGTAGAAAAGCTCTCGGTACCGATAAAGATCACGCCAGTACTGGCTCTCCGTACGCCCGGCTTCGATAACGATTTCTGCGGGTTCGGCGGCGGGCATAATTATCAGTTATGTGAACATTTTCTTGCTGAGACGTCTGCAGCCCAAGCTGGACGTCTAGAATTGTTTAGTTCGGTTTTCAAAGCGCCGAGTTAATAAGCGCCGTTGAAGCGGGTTGTGCAATCTTATCCGGTGGACGAGAATCCACCAGAAGTTCGGCGCAGGCGGCGAGGACCGAGGCCGAATCGATCCGACGCAGGCATTCGATGTCGCGCGTGATGCAGACCTTCAAGCCGCACCCCTCGCAGCAAATATTTTTGCCGAGATTTTCACGGTGATAATCGCGTCAGAAGACAAAGTATAAAAAGTTAAACGTATGAAAGTGCGAACGTAGGAAGGTCTAGGAGCGGAGATGATTGGTGAACGCGGCGATGCCGCGAGATAATTTTTCAGCTTTATCGCGGAGCACGAGAGCTTCGCTCGTTGTTAGGTAATTTAAATCTTCAGCAACGTAGAGCATGCTGCGAACTTCGCCGCACGAACCTTTTGCCAGATCAAGAAAATGCGCAAAGTCTTTCGGTGTTTTTCGCTCGAAACCCTCCGCGATATTGTTCATGACCGAAACGGATGCACGCTGCAGTTGTTCGCGAAATCCGCGGTCTGTATATCCGCCCGTGCCGCGTTTGAGTGAACGATAGATCGCCAAGACCTGCTCGCGAGCTTCCTGCCAAATCCGCAAATCTTCGAACCTCTTAGCTAAGCTCATTTACGTTTTACTTTCCGACGTTCACACTTTTGCACGTAGCGGCGGAACCGATTTTATTACGACTTCGTCGCTCATAACTTAACCCAATGAGATACTTCCGAGCCGAAAATCGATTACCAGATTCTGGCCGCGGAGAAAATCCAGGCCAAGCAAACCATCGATGCCCGCGCTCGGCGGCAAGGTGTGGCTCAGAACTGGAAAGGAAGCGCGTGTCTGTCCCAAAGCATTCAAATGAGCAATCGCAAGTATCGGTACAAATTCCACGCCGCTGCCAGTGGTGACTTGCACACGGTCTGAAGCCAATGCCGGGTCGTAGCCAACCGTTACCAGCGGCCCGACGTTGATCATCGTGGCAGTTGCTCCGGTGTCGAGCGCGAGACGTAACACAATATTGCCAGAGGGGCCGAATAATTCAGCGCGGACGACGATGAGACCATTGTCGGCGTCGAAGGGAAAACTCACAGCACGATTGCAGTATTCGCCGGCATATGGCCGGTAAATAAGATCGCAGAACGCTTCGGCTTAAGCGCCACCGCGCGTCGATAAACTTCATCGCGGTCCTTGCTGTGATGAAGAACGGTACCTTCGACGACCTCGAGTTTGTCAGTAGTTTGCGGCTCTCCGATGAGGATCCACTCGCCTTCAAACTGGCTTTCCATTTGTTTAACCGTCATTTGCTGATCCAGATCTCACCCGGCGTTGGTCGAGCATCTTCGGATTCCATGGCGTCCAGGGTCGAAAAACGTTCGTCGGCACGCCGATCGCAGTCGCGAAGGAGATCTGCTTCCAAATCGAAAATTGCCCCGGCTAATCGACGGCGTTCTTCGAATGTCAGTTTCGGAAGTTCCGCGATGATTTCAGCCGCACTCATAGAAGGCAGCAATTTAATGTCAACGCCCTTCGAATCAACCCAAAGCTAACGTCGTGGCTCATTAAAAACCTGAAATACTGAAAGGCTGAAAACTGAAGGTCGGCGGGGATAGAAGCCTCCTTTGCCATCAACTCAGCAGGTAAGGTTTTCACCGCTTCGCCGATGATCTCAAATTGGCGGATCACCGCATCTTGTGTCTTTAAATCCTGCCCAAAGGCGATGGCATCGAACCCCCGATGTAAGTCGCAATGCGACTGCAGGCATCCACGATATCGGCTAGGCGCAGCTGCGGATCACGTGACATCGATAAGATCGGCCTCAATTGCTTTCAAGAATCGCGGTGTACAGGCAGCGCGGGAGAGAAGGTCGACGTGTCCTTTTAGTCGCTCTTCCAGACTTGTTTTCAAGCCCATGAAGATATCGAAATTGGGTGGCTGAGAAAATTCTACGAGAAAATCCCAATCGCTGCCGGTTGTGCCGCGCTCTATCGCGCGAGACCCAAATAACCAGGCGCGCTTTACCTGGAAGCGGGACCATTCCTTTCCCAAGGCAGGGAGGGCCCGTTCGAAGGAGGTTTGGGCGCGTGAATCCATCGGGTTTAATTCTACGGATGCTTCATGTTGCGCAGTTCGCCGCAGCGAGGTCAACCATCGATCAACTGACCGGTAGGCAGTTTTGTTATAGCGTTCTCGCTCTGGATCAGTGCCTTCACGACCCGCAACTTAGCTAGCTATGGTTGGTGCGGCAAGCCGTGGCCGAGGCCTGCGCAGTCTTTTCTGTTGGATGAGCCGCTGACAGCAGGTCGATGCAAGCAGCGATGACGGATCGCGAATCGATCCGACGCAGGCATTCGATGTCTCGGGTGATGCAGACCTTCAACCCGCAGCCTTCACAGTCGATCTCCGAACGGAAGACCCGATTGTCAGCTCCGGCGGGATACCAAAGACCGGGTCGCTCGCGCGATGAGAAGATGGCCACGCAACGGATGCCGGCAGCGGCGGCCAGGTGCATCGTGCCGGTATCGTTGCCGAGATAAAGCTCGCAACGTCTCAAGGCGACTCCAGCAGCCCGAATACCCAACGCACCGGCGGCGTTGTAGCCGCGGCCCCAGCGCTCGATCAATCCATCCCCAATCTCGCGGTCCTCGTTCCCGCCGAAGACAACGGGCCAAATGTCGAATCCAGCAATCAGATCGCGCACGACTTCATCGTAACGGTCGAGCGGCCACCGTTTCGCCGGCATTTTGGATCCTGGACCCACGGCAATCCAGCGGCGATGGCCGTCCGGTTCAGACTGCGTCTCGAGCCAGTGCGCAACGTCCGCTTCTTCGCGCTGGCTGAGCCCCAGGTCGAACCGTGGATGTTGCAGCGAAACACGAAGCCCGGATTCGCGCAGACGCAGAAGCAATAATTCGGATTCGCGCGGAGCGGTGACAAGTGACGTTAGGCCGCGCCTTTTCTGAAACCGCGGAAACCCCGTCATGCCGATAAAGGTGCGGATGCCCGCAGCGCGGAAAAACCAGCGATCGCGTTGGACGCGCCGCGGTCCTCTCGCCGACGGAGCCAGATACACGAGCGTGTCGAATTTTCGTTCGCGCAATTGCTTAAGCAACTCACTGGCGCGGCGCGCGGAGCTGGTTCCGGTGTTCTCCACCGGGTACGCCAGAAAATCATGAAATACTCCGGCGTCGCGCAACAGGCCCGAAGCGAGAATGTAATTGGTGTGCGGGTGTTGATCGCAAAGCAGAGTCAATTTCGCGTCAGGGAAATTCTCCTTGATGGCCCACATGGCCGGCAGTGCGACGATGGTATCGCCGAGCTGACCGATGCGATAGACAAGGATCCGTGACGGCGCACGCGGGCCCCCGGCATTAGCACGCGCGGCGCGCGAACGGCGCAGGACGGTGGAGACGGCGCCGGAGGCGTGCGCGAACTCACCATGGACGTAGCGCGCCCAACCGCGCAGACCGCGTTCGCCGGCCGAGGTCGGATCGAACGATTGCAGAAGCCAGTCGCGCACCGGAACGGTGAAGCCTGTTTTCGGCCGGGACAGGACGGCGGCGGGCAATGGGGTGCGGGGCGAAAGCGCCATGTCGAGTTTCCCCGGCGGACGGGGCGAAGCGATCAAGGGGGCGATTTCCCGCAGCAACTTCAGATCGACAAGCGGCACGCGGATCTCGAGGGAATGCGCCATACCGGCCCAATCGGAATCGCGCAAGAGCTGGTGGCGCATATACCAGCAAAGTTCGAGCGCCGAAATCTTGAGCCGCTCGGAATCGAGCGAATCGCAGAGCGCGGCGAGTTCACCCATCGTATTCAACCGGCGCCAGCCTTCTCGCACCACATCGGGGTCGAGGAACTCGGGCAATTCCCAGGGCATGAAGAGACTGCGGCGCAATAGATAGGCGCCGGGATAACTGGAGCCATATTCGAAAATACCGGCATACTTCGGCGACGCGAAATGCTTTATGATTCCCTGGGTGACGACGCGCAAACCGCGTCCCAGTTTCTCGAACGAGCGAAATGAACGAAGCGCGTTAACCGTGCGCGGCACGTCTTGAAAGCTCGGATACCCTCCGAACAATTCGTCGCCGCCGAGGCCGGAGAGCGCAACCTTCAATCCCGCGCGTTTCGTGGCGAGACTGACGAAGTAAGTGTTGACTCCATCAATCGAGGGCCGATCCATCGCATCAAACAACCGCGGGGCGTCTGCTTCAAAATCCGCCCGCGTGATCCAGATCGTTTGGTGGTTGGTTTTATAATTTTTTGCGACGACTTCGGCCAGCCGCGTCTCGTCCTGGTCGCTGCCGCGGTATTCGTTGAAGCCGAGGGTCACGGTGCGGACGTCGTGATGCCGCTCGCTCACGAGCGCGGCGATCGTGGAGGAATCAAGTCCGGCCGAAAGAAAAATTCCCACCGGCACATCGGCCATCAGATGATGTTCCGCGCTATCACGCAGCGCGGAATGCAGAGTCTCGTGCTTGTCCTGCGCGTGTGCCGACGCATCATGACCGGCTTGTTCTGCTTCGCGCATGATTTCGGGAATGGAACAAAATGATCGCGTCTCGCGCGGGCCTCCTTCGCGGACCATGAGGGTGTGACCCGCGGGCAGCGCGCAAATCCCGCGGTAGAGAGTGAAGGGGTCGGGCACCGAGCCCCAAAGAAAGAATGCGACGTGGCCGGCCGCTTCAGGTTCGGTGTCAATATGCCGGCCGGCCAGAAGCGCCTTGACCTGAGATGCGATGCGAATCGTCTTGCCATCATCCGCGTAATAAAGAGGTTTGATGCCGAAGGGATCTCGCGCGCAAAACAAGCTCCGCTGCTTCACGCCCCAAATGGCGAACGCATACATCCCGCGAAGATCGTGGACCATCTCCGGCCCTTTCTCGGCATAGAGATGCAGCAGCACTTCGGTGTCGCAGTGCGACTGAAATTGATAACCCTTTTCGATTAACTGCGCGCGAAGCGCGGGATAATTGTAGATCTCGCCGTTGTAGGTGACGCAAAGGGTACGATCGGCGTTCCACATCGGTTGGAGCCCGGCGTCGGTCAGGTCGACGATGGTGAGCCGGCGGTGCGCGAGACCAACGCGGCGATCTTCCGAAATCCAGAGGCCCTCGCCGTCAGGCCCGCGTTGGGTCATCCGGTCGCGAATCGTGATCAGCTCGTCGCGATCGACGGCAGGAGCGTCAACGCTGTGTCCAAAAATAGCTGCGATGCCGCACACGACGGGAAAGTAGAAGGGAGAAAGGGGAAAGTCGAAAGCTTAGCGTTCAGGACAAAGCCCCGTTCCTCCCATTTCTACGGAGGCGCGATGCCATCTTGCTCACCGTAGGATGGCGGCTGCGACATCCGATCGAGCAGCCACCACGTTGCCAGGCTCATGAGCACCGCCGCAATTACGATGATGATGACACGTCGCGGCTTTAGTCTCCGGTGCGCTAATTTCAGGCTGGCGAGAGCAGCGCCGGCAAGCAGGACGGTTGCAAGGAGGAACAGAATGGGGGCCACCTCAGAACGATGTGCCTGACTGTGGTCCGGATGGCAAGACGGAAATGGAGACGCTGAAATGCTGAAATGCTGAAATACTGAAATACTGAAATACTGAAATACTGAAATACTGAGACGCTGAAAGCTTTAACCTACGTGGCGTCTTGTTTTGCTCACCATCGTAACAAAAATCGCGATCAACTGATCTGTTTCGCCGTGCAATGTGTCGATTTTCTCTCCGCTGATACCGCAATCTTCTTTCAGTAACTCAAGCCAGAGCTGCGACTCATCAGCTTCTTGCAGGGCGCCGTCTATTTTCGAACAGAATTCCGAATCGGACCGCGCGCGCGAGGTCTCTCTGATCTGCGCAGCGACGGAAGTGCCGGATCGCAATAATTGATGCCCGAGCACTTCTACTTCCTTCCGCGACCGGGGCAGCTGCACGTACAGTCGAACGATTGCTGAAGCGTAACGCTTCGTGCGCTCTCTTAGCTCTGGGGACAACCGCATATCTCAGCTTTTCAGTTTTCAGCGTTCCCTTCCAGGCTTTCAGGTTCTCAGCATTTCAGCTCCTTAGCATTTCATTTTTTCGTTCGACGAAGAAATGCCCCATAAAGCAATCGAGCGCAGATGTCAGAGATCAGCGCTGGGCCACTCGGCTTTGCGCAGTCGCCCGGTCCCGGGGTCGCGGCGATAACCAAGCGCGGTCGTGACTTCTTCCAAATCCTCCAAGAGCGCGAGTTTCTCTCCGAACGACAAAGCAGCGGATTGCGCGAGCGTCTCGAGATTGTGCTTCCGCCATGCGGCCCGCTGCTCCGCTGAAAGCGGGCGTACGGTTGTTTTTTTTGTCACGGTTCAATCTCGCCTTGTTGCAATCGCAGAATGTCGCGCAAGCTGTCGGCATCGGCAAGGTCCTGGGGACGGCCGGCCGCTTCTTTCATCGTAATAAGCGTTGTGAGTCGCAGCACCGGCGCACGCAAGCCGTCGAGATCGTGCCACTTTGCTCCTTCAAACTCTTCGGTAAAGGCAAAGGGCTCGGTGACGAAAATATCGAGCCGCGTGCTTTCGCGCTCCAGGTTTAGCATCTGAAAAACGATCATTCCTTTTTCCTCGCGCCATTCCTGTCTAAGCCTCCCATCGGCGAAGTCCTTTGCGTCGACCGGGATGAGTGGACGGTAGCCGATGATGGTGAGCGCATTCATGGCACGAAGGATATTTTCACGCTCGAGCTGCACGACAAGGTCGATGTCTTGCGTGAAACGGACATAGCCATGGGCAACGACCGCCAGACCACCGACGATAAGATATCTGACCTCCGCGTCATTGAGCGCGGTGAGAATCGCGCGCACATCATCAGCTTTCATAAAGTGGTCGTTACCTGCGTGCGATGAAAAAACTGCCGAGCACGAGGACATCCATCGCGTGAAAAGTAGAAAGTCGAAAGGTTAAAGGAGAAAACTGAAAGAGGAGTTCGGAAAACGAAGAACAGCAATCAGGGATGATTCGTTCTCTCTATAAAAAAACTTCCCAGGACAAGAACGTCCATCCGCGTGCGGAGAAAGCAATCGAGCGCTTCTTCGGGGCGGCAAACGACCGGTTCGTTTTCGTTGAAAGATGTGTTCAGGACGAGGGGGATGGAAGTCAGAGATCTGAAGGCGGAGATCAGTTGGTGATAAAGCGGGTTGGTTTCGCGATGCACAGGTTGTAAACGGCCTAAGCCGTCGACTGACAGACGGATGGAATCAAGCCCCGTTTGCCCGGGTTGATCTGGAAGACTTTGATCACAAAAGGAATGTCGTCCTTCGGTTTGAAACATTTGCCCAGCGGTACGCGGAGAATGGGTTCGAGGCAGTTCAGGGTTCGAGCAGTCGAACAGTAGGGAAGTAAAGGCGGAAACGCTCGGTATCGCGCGTGGCGAGGTTCCATCCCATCAGCTCGGCATGCGCGCCGATAAAGAAGTCGGGCAGCGGTATCGATGGCGCTTCGCCGCCTCGGGACTTGCGGCGTGCTGCACGGTAACGCGCATACGCTCGCCCACATAATCCCGCTGCCGCAGACGGAAGCTCGATGATCTCGACCCCTGTTTGTCGCATGTCTTCCTCGATCCGCTCACCTTTCACTGGTCCCGCATAGAGCTCGGCCAAAGTGACTGCGTTGATCGCCGCACCCGCGTGAAGCACGGCGCTAGCGATAAGATCTCGCGCCCATGCCTGATAACGACCGGAGGATTGATGTGCGTCGATGACGATGTTCGTATCCAGCAATGTCATTGTTCGCGCGTCATCTTCCGCAGTTCTTCCCACCGGATCTTCGGGACCGCTTTCCAGTTTTTGATTGCTTTCAAAACCTCGGCTTTCGTTTTTTTACTTGTGACTGTTTGGCGGTATACCCGTTTCAACACGAGCCCGTCAGCAGTCTCGTCACAGACAAAGACATCTCCGGGCGCAGCGCTCGGCAAAACGACTCGTTTCTTGCTGTCAGCGGTCAAAGTCATGGTGGGATTATCCCACGTCAAGATCGCTGGAGTCAAACTTAAAAAGACGCGGGATCCGAAGCGGAACCGAGTAGATGAATTAACTGCTGCGTTCGACGAAAAAAGTGCCGAACACCAGCGCATCCATCGTGTGAAAAGTAGAAAGTCGAAAGGTTAAAGGAGAAAACTGAAAGAGGAGTTCGGAAAACGAAGACCAGCAATCAGGGATGATTCGTTCTCTCTATAAAAAAACTTCCCAGGACAAGAACGTCCATCCGCGTTCGGAGAAAGCAATCGAGCGCTTCTTCGGGACGGCAGACCACGGGCTCGTTTTCGTTAAAGGAAGTGTTGAGGACCATGGGGACGCCAGTTTGAAAGTAGAAAGTAGAAAGTAGAAGGTGGAAAAGAGGGTTGGTCTCACGATGCACGGTTTGTAATCGGCCGGAGCCATCCACGTGCGTGACGGCTGGAATCAACGCGCGTTTCTCGGGACGGATTTGAAACACTTCCATCATAAACGGCACATCGTCTTCCTGCTCGAACCATTCCGCGACCGCTTCGCGCAAAATCGAAGGCGCGAAAGGACGGAACGATTCCCGCCGTTTGATCTTCGAGTTCAGGATCTCTTTCATGTCGGCCCGGCGCGGGTCGCCCAGGATTGAGCGGTTGCCGAGCGCGCGCGGCCCCCATTCCATCCGGCCTTGAAACCAGCCGGCCACTTTGCCGTCCGCGATCGCCTCGGCCGTGCGGGTGCAGAGTTCGCGGGAAAAAGCTGAACCGCTGAAATTCTGAAAATCTGAGATCGTGCAGCCGGCTTCTTTAATTTCAGCTTCTCGTAATTTCAGAAGCTCTGCGATTTCAGCGTTTGAGAAAGAGGGACCGAGATAAGCAGAAGCAGTGTTAGAAAGTGCAAAGGTGGAAGGTGAAAATGCCGAGGTTTTCGAATTTCGAATTTCGAATTTCAACTTCGCCGCGACAACGGCAGCGGCTCCGATCGCGCCGCCGGCGTCGCCGGCCGCGGCGGGCAGATACATTTTCCGGAACGGTGTGCGCAAATAAACCTTCCCGTTCGCCACTGAGTTCATGGCACAGCCACCCGACAAAGCCAGGTTCACGGATGGGCGCTTTTTGTGCAGGGCATTGAGCAGGGCGAAGAAGGCCTCTTCGTACATGGCCTGAATGGAGCGGGCGAGATCCTTGTGGCGTTGCTCCAATGGATCGTGCTCGGCGCGGGCCGGGCCGAGCAGCTCGGATAATTTGCGCGTGTAAAGCGTTCCCACTTTCGGCGCGCAATCGTTCCAACTGTAGGAAACGTTGTCGGTATGATGCCGGAAATATTTTAGGTTCAGTTTGAAAGTTCCGTCCGGCTGAACGCGCACGAGTTCGCGCATTTGCTCTAGGTAGTGCGGCTCACCGTAAGGCGCGAGACCCATCACCTTGTATTCATCGCCGAAATTGCGGAAGCCGATGAATTGGGTGATGGCCGAATAAAAAATGCCTAACGAGTGCGGAAAATAAACGCGCTGATCGATCTCGATCCCGCTCCCCTGCCCCGACCCCATGGCAGTGCTGGCAAAGTCGCCAAACCCATCGATCGAAATGCAGGCGGCTTCCTCAAAGCCGGAAACAAGGAAGGCCGAAGCGAGATGCGCGAGATGGTGTTCGACGTGATGGAGCTGTGCGCGGAGCGAAACCTTGTAGGCGCGCTCGAGAGCGTCTTTCACAGACGAGGCGCTGCGAATGTTCCGCACCTTCTGCAGCATGAGCCGCGGATCGGGGCGATGCCGCAGAACGAAAGCGAGTCGGCGCCAGTTATTCACGCCCGGTTTTCGATTCACGGCGATATGATCGATGTCATGAAGCGCGATGCCGCCTTCGCGCAGACAGTAATCGATCGCCTGCGTCGGCAGGCCCGCCCAATGTTTGATCCGGCGAAAACGCTCCTCCTCCGCCGCGGCGACAAGCTTCCCGTCCTTGATCAAACAAGCCGCGGAATCGCCATGATAAGCGTTAAGGCCAAGGATGGTCATTGGGGAAAAGTAGAAAGTAAAAAGGCTAAATTAGAAAGTATCAATGGAGCCCGCGGGAGCGGCGCGAGATGGGCGGTAAAGCCTGCGGAGTGAGCCCTTCTTCTCTTTCTACTTCCTACTTTCTACTTCCTACTTTCCTACTTTCCTACTTTGGTTCACGCGTCCGCCCAATGGGACCTGACGGGAGGCAATTCCGAGCGATACTTGAACACCATTCGCGCCAGGCCCAGACTCATGGCGAGGCGCGGGAAAAACATTCGCGGCTGGGCGAACAGACGAGCCGCCCATCCCAGGTGGCTCTTCTCCGCCCATTCCGGAATCGGCCGTTCGGATCCCGAAAGAAATCCCAGCGCGGCTCCGACACAATAAATGCTGGGCCGATAAACGAGATGCTCGCGCAGATACAACGCCAGCTTCTCCTGCGTGCCACCGGGAATGGCCATCACCACGTGGCGCGGACGCAGCTCCTCAATTCTCGAGAGCAGCGCGTAGTCGTGCACCTCGGGCGGACTTGAGGCGACATGGTAACTCCGCTCGTGCACGAGAGTTTCCCGCGCGCGAAACCACTTCGCGGCCTTCTCTTTGGCTTCGCCCGACGCGAACACAAACAGGGTTGCTCCATCGGTGCGGATTTCAGCGGAGCCGAGCAATTGTTTGAGAAAAGTTATGCCGGAAATGTTTCGCAGTTTGCGGCCGGTCGCGATCCTCCACATGAGAGCGAGCAATCCGCTATCAGCGAGGGCGAGATCCGCACTCTGCATGGCCCGCCGGTAATCCTCGTCGTAATTCAGTTTCATGAGCGCCGGCCCGGCCGGGATGACGGCGTAACCACCGTGCCGCGCGAGATGTTCCACCGCTTCCGCCGCAGTGCCGGAGAAAAATTCAATTCCCAAAACTCGCTCGGTCGGGACGCGCGGCGCCGCATTAGGATCGGGATTCATATTCCGTTCAGAACAACCCGATTGACCTCGTTCCGTTGGCACATTCTATCTTCAAGTTTTCTTCAGCGACGGCAAGTTTCCCGTTCTTGATCAGGCAAGCCGCCGAGTCGCCGTGGCAGGCGTTAAGACCGAGATGGTCATGGGAAATTGGAAAGTAGAAGGTGGGAACGTTGAAACGTGCGAACGTTTAGGAACGAAGGTGGCTCGTGTTCGAGAAGGTAGAGCACCCGGTAATCACCGACTCGTAAACGAAATTCATGGCGGCCTTTTAGACGTTTGGCCGACGCGGGAACTGGATCCTCCCTCCAGGGATCGGATGGCGCGTCCCAGTCGCAGTTGAATGTCACTGGAGAGTTTCGCTAGTTCTCTTTCGGCCGTGCGCGCAAAGACGATGCGCCACTTCATGCATCGATCTTCAAATCTTTGAAGACTTCGTCGATGGGGCGGCTCGGCTCCTCGCGCCTGTCGGCGATTGTCATTAAATCAACAAGGTCTTCTCGCCATTCCTGGTTTTCCACCAGAGTGGCAAAGATGCGTTCGCGTTCCGATTCTGGCATTGCTTCGAGCTTTTGGATGAATTCTGCTGCGCTCATGAGCGAAACATTTTTCACGAAGCTTCGTCTCGCAGGCTCGTTGGCTTCCCGTCGCGCACGGCGCGCATTTGCAAACTCAACGTCTCCGCTTCCTCCAGCCATTCGAGCTTTTCCCGGAAGGTAAGCCGCCGATCGAGAAGCCGATCCAGGTCTCTGCTGCCCTCCGCCGTTCCCCATCGCCAATCGGGCACGATTGCTTCGCTCTCGTTCATCGCATTCTCTGCAATTCTTCGATGTCGATCAGGTCCTGCGGACGAGCAGCGGTTCGATCGAGCGCATTTTCGAAGCTAACCAATTCTCGAACCAGAGCGTTGTAGCGCGAATAGGCGTCGCCGCCGACCTGACGGAGCAGCGCATAAAGCTGCCGTTCCGGTTCTGGAAATGGATTGGCCGTCGAATCCGGTAATAGCCCTGCACGGCGCAGCCGGGTCCGCGCCATGTTCACCAGACAGGCCGGCGCCGTATGACGGCCTGCTTGGAAATCCGCCAGCCCTTGCCGAATGAGTTGTCCGCCGGGCAGTGTCTCGCTCCAGTTATCTGTTCTCATCGCAAAACTCCATGACCGCCGCGCGAAACGAGGCCGGATCAATCGCCGGATAGCGAATCAGCTCCGGCTCGATCAGCGCAAACATCTCTTGCAGTCTATCCACGCGAATCAAACCCCTTTCCAGCAGGAAATGAGCGTCGAGCACGTCGCGGTCGTGTCTTCGTTGAAGCTTGGACAACGCCTGGCCGTAAGGATCGTAATGGAAAAAGTCGATCAATCCGTGCCGGGCGATGAAAAGGCTGCGCTCAGGCCAGCCCGGAATGGCGGGAATGAAATCATCCGGACTAGCCAGTTCCACATTTACGTCCAGTTCGTCCTTAAGAAGCGCTATCCCTTCGAATAGCCCGGCTGGCTCCGGGTCCGCCTTTAAATCGATGTCGATTGTCGTATCGCGCCAACCGTGCAAAACGGCGGTCGCGCCCCCGGCGAGGTAGATCCGTCCAGAACTTCGGACCCGCGCTCCGAGGGCGGCCATGAAGGACTCGACGCGGCGTTTGTCACTTTCCGAGCGCATGGTCCCTCAGATCAGAATGAGCTTCTTGCGGTTGGTCAAGTTCTGCGCCTGGCATGCCGTAGAGAAATAACTCAAGGCCCTACGACACGCGAGACTTCTTCATTGGGGGCAACTTTTCGCCGCACTTCATGATCAACCCCGGAAGCGCCAGGGCATTGAGAGCGCGCGGCAGGAATTTGCCCGGTTGCGACAAGAGCCTGAGCAGCCATCCCAGATACAAACGATCAGCCCAATCGGGAATGGCAATCTGATAACCGGCCACGAATCCCAGCGCCGCGCCGATGCAATGAATCGCCGGGCGATATCCGCATTGCTCGCGCACATGGAAGCCGAGTTTTTCCTGCACGCCTCCACTTAGCGCGATGACGATATGCCGCGGACGCCGCGCCGCCAGGAACGCGAGCAAAGCTTCATCTTCCGGTTCGCGTCCGTACATCGGGGCAACGTAGCAATCGGTTTCGCTGATCGAGAATCCGTCGCGCGCGAGCGCCGCGACCGTCTTTTCTCGCGCACCCGCGTTCGGCAAAACCCACACAGTTGATCCCGCCGATCGCAGATCGAGTCGCGCCAGCAATTCCTTTAAATATGTGAGCCCGGAGATGCGGGTGATGCGGCGGCAATGCAGAAGATGCCAGAGCAGGACCATGAATCCGCTATCAGGCAACGCGAGATCGGCGCTGATCATCGCGTGGCGATAAGTTTCATCCTGCTGCAATCGGGTAAAACAGGTGCCCGATGGCGCGACGATCAGCCCGCCGTTTGCGATGGCTTGATCGACCGCTTCCGCAACATTGCCATCAAAGAAACGGATGCCGAGGAGCTTTTGGGTCGCGGGCACGCGACAAGTTGTAGCCGGGATCGCTGATCCCGGCCAGCGTAACCAACAGCAACCGGGATCAGCGATCCCGGATACAACCAATAACCGATAACCATTAACCAAAACGCCTGCTATACTGGCGCGTTTTGAACTCAGCGACGATGAAATCGCATTCGCTCACCCGTCTCGCGCCTGCGCTCCTCCTCCTGCTCGCGCTTTGGTTCATTCTCTGCCGGCAACTCAGCGGCGAGTGGTCGGCCAACGACCAATACAGCTATGGGTGGTTCGTTCCGATCTTCGTTCTCTATCTTTTTTGGCTGCGCTGGGAGACGCGAGAAGAATTTCGGAATGCGGATTGCGGATTGCGGATTTCAAAACAACAGCGCGCGCTGGTTATCGGCGCGGTGGTGCTTGCACTGCTCATTCTTTTCCCGGTGCGCCTTTTTGAGGTCGCGAATCCGGATTGGCGGCCGCTGGGATGGGTCCACGCTTTCGCGGTCATTGCGATCACTTTCGTTGTCATCTATCTCGCGCGCGGATGGGCCTGGGTGAAGCATTTCAGTTTTCCAATTTTGTTTTTCCTGGTGGCGGTGCCGTGGATTTCACCGATTGAAGAACCGATTGTGCAAGGTTTGATGCGCACGGTCGCGGCCGCCGCCACCGAAGCGATCACCCTCTGCGGCGTCCCCGCGCAACTCGAGGGCAATCTCATCCGCGTCAGCACCGGACTCGTGGGTGTGAACGAAGCGTGCAGCGGTGTGCGCTCCCTCCAAACCTCGCTCATGATCGGCTTGCTTTTCGGCGAACTGAAACGCCTCTCGATTGGCAGACGATTCGCGCTGGTCTTCGGCGCGCTCGCCATCGCGGTCGTGGCGAATTTTGCGCGCGCCTTTTTCCTCGTCTGGGTCGCGGCGCACCAGGGTGTCTCCGCGGTGGAGCGCTGGCACGATTTCGCCGGATACACGATCGTTGGCGTTGTGTTCGGCGGCTCGCTGCTGCTTGCTGCGGCGCTGG
The DNA here is from genome assembly GCA_003244145.1 of Chthoniobacterales bacterium. Classification (GTDB taxonomy): domain Bacteria; phylum Verrucomicrobiota; class Verrucomicrobiia; order Chthoniobacterales; family UBA10450; genus AV80. The sequence goes on along the minus strand of QHBM01000136.1, from coordinate 22,462 downwards.
GCAAAGGCGGAAGGCGGAAGGCGGAAGGCGGAATCCGACCTCCGACCTCTGATCCGCCAGAGGACCGATTCGCCGTGGCGAACCTCCGACCTCCGACTGCCCTCCCCTTCATCCTTCATCCTTCCTCCTTCATCCTTTCCCTGGCCTGGCTTCTCGCGGTCGAGATCGGCGTCGAAGGCTGGTATCGCGCACACGAACGCAACCTGATTCCGCGTTCCGCCTGGAGCGTGCGTGCACCGGAAAACGCGAATGGGTTTCGCGAACTCAAAATCGACGAGGCCGTTCGCTCAACTCTTCGCTTCGATACCGGTCGCGAAGTGGTTTGGAAAACCAGCGACGCCGATGCGGCCGGATCTTCCGCCACGAATTATCTCTTTTTCTTTCGCTGGAACCCGGGCAGCTCCAGCGTGGTTCGCGCGCGCGCGCATCGGCCGGACATTTGTCTGCCCAGCACGGGCTGGAAGCAAATCGCCGATCACGGGATGAGGACTTATCTCGCGCGTGACGGCATCGCATTGCCGGCGCGGCATATCAGCTTCCGGAAGGAAAGCGGCAACGCCGTCGTGCACACTTTTTTTTGTTTACAGGAAGACAAAGTGCACCGCGAGGAGGCGCGGCCCGATTTGCAAATGACAGGAGGCGCGCAGCCGGATTGGTCGTTGAAAGCGCGCGCCCGCATGGTGCGCCGAGGCGTGCGCAACCTGGGCCAGCAAGTGCTGGAGTTCGCCCTGCTCAATACCCGCCCGATCGACGACCAGGCCGCCGAGGCGCGGTTCGCCGCGCTCGTGCGCGAGATGGTCATCTCCGAAAGTAGAAAGTAGAAAGTAGGAATTACGAAGTAGGAAACAGGAAACGAAATGCAGAAGGATCTGGAGCAGCGCACCAAACGGTTTTCATTGGCAGTTATCAAGTTCACGGCGGCATTGCCGCGCACACGGGAAGCCGACATCCTCGGTCGACAATTGTTGCGATCGGCCACTTCGATTGGCGCCAACTACCGGGAAGCGAATCGCGGCGTGTCACGCGCAGATTTCGCAAATAAGATCGGAACGGTCCAAAAAGAAGCCTCGGAAACCGAATACTGGATCGAGCTTTTGATCGAGTCAGGCGTGCGCGACGATGATCACGCGCGACTTTTGCTCAAAGAATCCTCCGAGCTGCTCGCGATATTTAGCGCCATCGGAAAAAAGCTAAAGCAGTAGCTTCGTTCCTACTTCCTACTTCCTACTTTCTACTTTCTACTTTCTTCCGCGTGCGCTCTGACGATTTCATGCTGACCGATGAGGAGCTGCGGCTCCGTACCCGGAAGCGGCGGCGCTTGCTCATCGCACTTGTGCTCGCGAGCTTGCTCGCCCTCGGCGGAGTTTTCGGCGGGCGGCCCGTCCTGCATGGAATCAAGGCCTGGCAGGCGCGCCGCCACGCACGCACCGCCTTCGCGCTTTTGGAAAAAGAGCAGTGGAACGATGCGCGCAAGGAAGCCTCCGCCGCGTATCAATTGTGGCCGGAAGAACCCGAAGCCATCCGCGCCATCGCGCGTTTTCTTTCGCGCACGCGCCAGCCGCAGGCGCTCGAATTCTGGGATCGCCTCGAACAACACACCCGTCTCACCCGCGCCGATCTCAACGATGAAGCGGCCATCGCGCTGCTCGCGGGCGACGATACCCGCGCCACCCGCGCGATCCGCGCTTTGCTCAGTGGCGCGAACGGCGCCGTCACGGCGCTCGACCAATTGCTCTCGGCCCAGCTTTCCATCCGGCAAGGCGCCCCGATCGATGCGCACGACGCGCTCCAAAAAGTTTTCGACGACGCCGGCGCGAGCGGCCGCGAGAAATTGCAGGCGGCCCTGCTCGACCTGGCCATTTCCGCCGGGAACGAATCGTGGCGCGGCGAAGCCTGGTCGTGGTTAAGAAAAATCGCCGACACCAACGATGCCGCCGGACTCGATGCCCTCACCGTTCTCGCGCAGACCGCGCTTTCACCCGAAAAGCTTCCCGAGAATTTCCCGATCGCCGGGCCCGAGCTGTCGCAGAAGCTCGAGGCCCATCCCCTCGCCCGCGCGCCGCAAAAGTTGCTCGCGGTCGATTTGAAAATTCGCGAGCAGCCCGAAGCGCGCGAAGAACTCCTCGCGAAAGCGATCGTGCAATGGAAAGACGGGCCGCCGGAGGAGACCACGCCGCTGGCGACCTGGTTGAATGGCAAAGGCGAATTCCAACGCGTCCTCGACTCGATCCCGCTCGAACGAGCGCTCCAGGCTCGCGACCTCTTCCTGCAGTACGTCGATGCGCTCGGCGGCCTGGGCCGGTGGAAAGAAATTAAGGAACTGCTCGATCGCGACCGCTACCCGCTCGATCCGTTCGTGCAAAAAATGTATCTAGCGCGTTGCAACGCGCAGCTCGGGGAAAAAGCGGCCGCCGAAAATAATTGGCAGCGCGCGCTCGAAGCGGCCCGCGGCGATCCGGGCAAGCTGGTCACGCTCGCCGGTTATGCGGAAAAAAACGGCGTGATCGAGGTGGCGCGCGCCGCCTACGACGAAGCCGTCGCCGAATCGCCGAAGCTGCGCGTCGCCCATCAGGGCCGGTTGCGCCTCGCGCAGATGACGGGCGAGACGAAAAAAATCCACGCGGTTTTGGCGGAGATGCTGCCGATCTGGCCTAACGACCCCGCGGTCCAAAACGACGAAGCGTATACGCGACTTCTCCTGCTGATGCAGCAGGAGTCGCAAGTAGAAAGTAGAAAGGAGAAAGTAGAAAACGAGAAGTCGGAACCAATAACCAATAACGAAGAACTGATAACGATCGAGCAGCTTGCTGCGAGATTAGCCGAACGCGAACCGACCAGCCTGCCGCACCGGACTTTGCTCGCGCTGGCCCGATTGCGTTTGGGGAAATTCAGTGACGCGATGGAGGCCTATGCGAGCATTCAAGTTTCGCGCGGTGCGCTTACTCCCTCCGCGCTCGCGGTCCACGCCGCCGTCCTGGCCGCGAACGGCCGGGCCGAGGACGCGGCGACGGAATTGCGCGAAGTGGACGTGAAGCGATTGCTTCCGGAGGAAGCGGGACTGATCGAAACGATCAGACCGAAGTAGAAAGTTGCCGGATGGGGAAGCTGTAGCGGCGATTGTAGCCGGGATCGCTGATCCCGGCCGAGGAACGCGCAGATATTGGCGAAACCCTTTCGGAGTTGTCGGCTAATATGCGAGGGACGACCTCCGTGTCGTCCCAAAAATAATTGGACGGGACGGAGCCCGTCCCTCCATTACTGACCTCTGACCTCCGACCTCCGACCTCCGTCTTCGTTTCCTGGCCTCCTGGCTTCCAAATTAGTTCCGTTTCGCGATCCGTGCCCGGAGCGCCGGCGGCAACTTGAAGAATACGGTATCGAAATCCGCATAATAAACCTGCGTAGCCGCGCTCACTTGCCTTCCGGCTCGCGCACTCGTGCTGGCTTTCCGTCGCTCCTATCACGCTCCGCTCTCTGGATGGAGGCCTCGAATTCAGGCGTGAACTCCAGCTCATCTTCAATCAAATCGTCCAGCCACGCGCGGATCTGGCAGAGCTCGGCTTGAGAAAGCTTGCGCAGCTCGGTTTCCATTTGTTCGACCTTGCTCACGGGTGCATGATTGATCGCGCCGATCAAAACTTCAAGCAATCCTCCTCACGCCGGATGCTCTTGACCGCGGATGACAGCGTAGAACGCAGCAAGCGCGGATTTCTCGGATGCGAAGAAGATGAACTTCGGAGCTCGGGGTTCATCTATGCCTGTAAAAGATCGCTTCCACAGCAGATGACGCCAATAACCAGGCGAGATGTGAGGAAGTTCTCTCGACAATGCACTTCCGGAACGATAGGATTCACCTATGGCCACCACGCTGGATGAATTAGCCGAGCGGGCCTCTTCTCTTTCCCCAGACCAGCGATTCAAGCTGGCCCATCGGATTTTGTCTACGCTCGAGCCTCCGGTGACCGACGCCATCGAGAAGGCTTGGGACGCGGAATCGGACGGCGAATTGAGAAATTCCAAAAGGGCTTATCTAAGTCGACGCCGGCCGAGCAAGTCTTTGCCGAACTTGATGCTGCCCTCGAGCAGTGAGACTTGAGTTTTTGGAAGAGGCCAGGTTCGAAATGCGCGAGGCCGCACTCTTTTATGAGTCGCGGCACAAAGGACTTTTGACCTCTGTCTTTATTGCAGTCTTCGCAGAATCGCATCCGGGCTTTGCCGGGTATCTATGATCGCAGGAATGATAACTCGTCTTCCCTCGATCGTGTAGAAGATGCCATATGGAAATCCGGGAACGAGCAGTCGGCGATAGTTACGGTGAAAGACTGGGCCGATCTCCGAAAATCTTCGCAAATGCTAAAACATCGCATCCAAGTGCCGGACGAAAATTGCGCCCCGCCCCTCCTGCCAATCTTCATAAAGCTCGTAGGCCTTTTGGATATCGACGTCAGCCGAGAGCAGGAAGACAAGCTCGCTCATGCGGGCCCAGAGTTGGGACCGAGAATCCGAGCCTTGATCGCCTCCCAAGTGGTCACCTGAGTAGGATCCTTCCGGTACGCCGCCATGCGCCGATCCAGCTCCGCGATCTGGTCGCGGGTGACGGGCACATCGGCAGGATGCGCTGCAAGGTCATCCCAAAGCTCGCCCACCAGCAAGAGCTTTTCCGAAGGTGACAGACGCTGAAGGTCCGGGTGTTGTTCAAGGATCATGTTTGAGACAGTAATCAGCGATCACGCCTTATTCAAGGAGGGCCGCAGATTCCGCGATGAGATCGCTTGTGTCTGCCGCGCAGTGGCTCGCGATCCATTTTTGTGGCGCGAACGACCGGGCGGATATCGCCGCGTAAATTGCCCAATCTTTCCTTGCTATGTCGCGTACCTCATCGACCGAGAGACAATCTTAGTGGCCGCTGTGGCGCACGGCCATCGCGAGCCGGAATATTGGAGGCATCGTTTAGAAAATAAGTGACTTTTCCCCCGCCCTTTTCGTCCGCCCTCCTCTGATCTGCCTCCTCACTTCATGTTTTCCTGCTTTCCTGATTGATTCGTCCGCTCCCGCTCCCTCGCCCTTCGGGCTTTGGTCCATGTCGCTCGCGTCCCCGCGGCTCCATTCATCCGGGAAATCCGCGCTTGCTGCGTTCTACGCTGTTATTCGCGCAGTCGTCCAAATTCAACCCCGACAAAACCGCGGTTTCACAGCGGATGACCCGCCACGGCGGGCAGGCTGCGGATTTCACGGATCAAAATGGAGCTAATCTGGAACGGAGCCGCAGGGATGCGGGCGACGTTAGACGATGAAGACGCCACCGGGAAAAGCGCGATGGCGTTTCACAGAAACGCTCTCTCCCCTAGTCCCTCGTTACTGCCACTGATCACCCGCCCCTCGTCACTGGCCTCCGGCCCCGCTTCCTACTTTATAATTTCTACTTTCCTCATGTTTTTGCATTGACGCCCTGAACACGAATAGACTCCAATCTTCTCCGATGAAGCCTGCACCCCGCGGCATTTGGCGTCCCGTCGGTTCTCTTCTACTCATCGCCTGTGCCGCCGGCCTTCTCGCCGCCGACAACTCTTGGATTGGGACCGCTCTCGACTTCTTCGATCCGGGTCCCTGGTTCGCCGACCTGCCGATCAATGACCCTCCGTCCCCCAGCGCACCCGCGGAAATCCAATCCCCCGCTCCCACCCGCGCGCAGCTTTCGATGGGTCAGCTCGTCAATGGCCTGCTCTTTTCCCACCCGGCCGGCCCGTGGACTTTGGCTGCTTCCAACAACCAGATCATTTCCGCCTGGATCTCTCGGGACGCGGAGATCAGCGCGAATCAAGCGAGCGCGGACTACGCCGCAGTGGCGTTTATATCACCCAGCTTCGCCACTTCTGGCAGCTCCATTTTCTCCAGCGGCGATGGCCGCGCGCTAACCGCAAACAACCAAATCGTCCCTCTCGCGAACAACACTCCCACCTGGATCGCCGCGCCCGTCTCCGGCGACTGGAACACGAATGCGAACTGGAGCAGCGGCACTGCGCCTAACGACTCGACCGACACCGCCACCTTCGCCACTTCCAGCATCACGAGCCTCTCGCTCTCCGCCTCCACGGAGATTGCTGCCATCACTTTCAACGCCGGCGCCAGTGCGTTTACCATCACCGCCGGCCCCGCGCTCACCCTCACCATCAGCGGCGCCGGGATCACGAACAACTCCGGCGTGACCCAGAACTTCCTCACCGACGTGGATGGCGCTGGCAACTCCGGCCTGATCCAGTTCCTGAACAGTGCGACCGCCGGAATCTCCACGAAGTTTACCAACAAGGGCTCGAGCGTGAATGGCGCCCTGGGCGGAAACACATTTTTCTCCGATACCTCCACGGCGGGCAGCGGCGCTTTCGTCAACAACGGTGGCACGGCAGCGGCCGCTGGAGGCGGGGGCACGGATTTTTTCTCCAGTTCGAATGCGGGCCATGGCACCTTTACCAATAACGGCGGCACCGTGGTCGATGGCGGCGCCGGGCTGACTAACTTTTTCAACAGCGCCGATGCCATGAACGGCGCGTTCAACAATAACGGCGGCACCGTCAGCGGAAACGGCGGGGGGCAGACCCAGTTTTTCAACGCGTCCACCGCCAACGCCGGCACGTTCACGAACCAAGGTGGCACTGTTAGCGGCGCCTTCGGCGGCCTCACCCTCTTCGGCGGCGACTCGGCGGCCATATTTTCCACCGCCGGCACGGGCACTTTCACCAACAATCCCGGAACGAGCGCTGGCTCTTTCGCCGGCCTCACCCTCTTCACTTCTTTCGCGTCAGCCGATCACGGGACGTTTACAAATCTCGGCGCCACGGTTGACACAGCGGAGGGCGGCCTGACTCAATTCACTAATGCTTCGTCGGCGGGTAATGGCACCTTTACCAACAACGGCGGCACGGCGGTCGGCGCAGGAGGCGGCTCTACGACATTCAGTAACACCGCAAGCGCGGGAAGTGCCACCTTTACGACCAACGGGGGCACCGGTGGCGCGCAGGGCGGCACGATGACGTTCTTCGACAGCTCGACTGCGGGTAGCGGGATATTTGTCACCAACGGCTCTGCGGTTAGCGGCGTCTTTGGCGGGACTGTTACTTTTTTGAATTCATCGAGCGCGAGCACAGGCAGCTTTACGAACAACGGCGGGCTCGCCAGCGGCACGATCGGCGGAGTCCTGGATTTCCAAGGCAGCTCGACGGCAGGCGCTGCGACTGTGACTAACAACGGCGGCACGGTCGGCGGCGCAAGCGGCAGCCTCACGAGATTCTTCGACACCTCATCCGCGGGCAGCGCCACCCTGATCGCCAATGCAGGAACTTTCGGGAGTGGCGCCGGGCGGATCCAGTTTCAGAACGACTCCACTGGTGGCACGGCGACGGTAAAGCTACTCGACGGTGGCAGTCTCGACATCAAAGAGCATAACGCTTCGGGGGTGACGATCGGTTCGCTCGAAGGAAACGGGGACGTCTTTCTGGGACCCAATAACCTGACCGTAGGCAGCAACAATACGAGCACGACCTTTTCCGGCGTAATCCAGGATGGCGGCGTCAACGGCCCGACCGGGGGCTCATTCACGAAGATAGGCACTGGCACGTTGACCCTTTCCGGCGCGAATACCTACAGCGGAGGAACCACCGTAAGTAGTGGGACGCTTCTCGCGAATACCGCAGGACCGGATTCCGCGACAGGCAGCGGCACTGTCGCGGTGAATAACACGGGCACACTGGGTGGCACCGGCACAATCAGCGGAGCGACTACCATAAATGGCGGCGGGCGAATCACTGGGAACACTGCGGGAACGATCGGCTCGCTCACTTTGCAAAACAACGTTACTTTTGCCGGCACAAGCAGCAGCAGCCTCGCGAGCTATTTCGTTGATCTGGCTTCCGGTGCGAACAACAGCGATCGCTTGGTGATCGGTGGGATACTAGACCTAAGTAACTCTTTCGATCAGATCGCGTTTAGCGGGACTCCTGATGGAACGAACAGTTATATCCTAGCCACCTACGCCTCCCACACCGGCACGTTCGATTTCGGCACCGCGCCTTCCGGATACACACTCAACTATGGAGACACCCAGCTCACTCTGGATCCAACGCCAGTCCCAGAGGCGAGCACGTGGATCGGAGCCGCGCTCGCTCTCGGAGCGGTCGCGTTGATGTCGCGCCGGCGCATTGCGGACCGCAGGCGCCAGCGAGTTATTAGTTAATCGTTATTGGTTCAGCTTGGAGGGACGACCTCCGTGTCGTCCCAAAATAATGGGACGGGACGGCACCCATCCCTCCATTACTGACCTCCATCCTCCTTCCCCTATCCGTGCCATTCGTGTAATCCGCGGTCGTCCTCGCCTTCAGATTTTCTTCACCGCGGATAACGCGGATTTCTCGGATGAGAAGATAATTCAATCGGCAACCCAGGAACCCATGAAAGGGAAGAGGATTCAATCAGGAACGGAGCCGCCGGGACGGGACCCCCATCCGTGCCATCCGCGTAATCCGCGGTCGTCCTCGCCTTCGGATTTTCTTCACCGCGGATAACGCGGATTTCTCGGATGAGAAGATAATTCAATCAGCAACCCAGGAAACCACGATCTCCCGAAAACAAATCTGTGTTCGTCCATGGTTAAGAAAATTTTCCTGGCTTCCTGGCTTCCAGATTGATTCGGCCGCTCCCGCTCTCTCACCCTTCGGGCTTTGGTCCATGTCGCTCGCGTCCCCGCGGCTCCATTCATCCGGGAAATCCGCGTCATCCGCGGTCGCCTCTCCCCTTCCGACCTCTGGTCAACGAAAAGCTGAAACGCTGACAGGCCGAAATCCTGACCTCTGACCTCTGACCTCTGACATCCGACCTCCGTCTTCGTTTCCTGGCTTCATGGTTTCCAGATTCCATCCGCCTCCCGATTCTATCCGTGCCATCCGCGTAATCCGCGGTAACCGACTTCTGGTCAACGAAACGCTGAAAACTGAAACAGGCAGGCACGTTCCGCTTCATTTCAGCTTTTCAGTTTGTCAGCTTTTCAGCCTTTTAGCCCCCGATCCCGCTCCATTTCAGCTGTTCAGTTTGTCAGGTTTTCAGCCTTTTCGCCCCTCGGCAAATTTCTACTTTCTACTTCCTACTTTCTACTTTGTCCGAAGGACAATTTACGTGTGAATAACTTTTCTCAGATAATTCTGGAAATTTCGTTGACACCGCTCCACCAAACCGCTCAGATACGTGAGTTCCGTGCGATTCAACCCCGTACTTTTCCCTAGTGACATTCAACCTCCGACCCGACTTCAACCTCCGACCCGACTTCAACCTCCGACCCGACTTCAACCTCCGATCCGCCAACGGACGGATTCGCCGTGGCGAACCTCTGATCTCCGGTTTCCACTTTGTAATTTTCTAATTTTCACTTTTATGCCAACCTCCCCTTATGACGCGCGACGCGATTGAGACCGCTATCCGGGAAGGAATTCCATTCGTAATCAATATGGCCGACGAGTTCCGACTTTCCCCATGACTCCTGACCAGATTAAAGATCTCCTGCACGCGACGCCGTTCGTGCCGTTTTCCGTGTATGTGGCCGCGGAACAAAAAGCGTATGAAATCCCGCACCCAGATTTTGCCATGCTTACACACAAGAACGGGGTGCTCATCGTGGCCCGGACTGACGCGGACGCCGCCCATCACATCAGCGTCCCCTTGATCACCCGCATCGAGATGGCAGAATCTACCAGCCCTTAGCGCAATATTTTCCGCCACGGACGAACATCAGCCTTCAATCTGGAAACCAGGAAGCCATGAACAATCAGCAACCGCAGGAACCCTGACCTCTTTGCTTCTTTCATCCCTCATCCTTCATCCCTCATCCTTTCTCACACATGACCTCTGACCTCCAACCTCCGACCTCCGAGCTCCGCTCGTCGCGCCGTAGCTCTAGCGTAGGCGGATCACTGCTTCTGCTTTCTACTTTAGCCTTTCTACTTTCTACTTTCGCCGCGCCCACCGCGCGCGCGGTCAACCTGCGCGGCGAAGAGATGGCCAGTTTCGATTTCAGCGATCGCTTCTCCTCGTCCGATTTCATCCTTCAACCCTCATCCTCCTTCTTTTCAGATTCCGCTGACTTCATCCTTCATCCTTCATCCTCTTCGAGCCTGAGCCTCAGAGCCGATGGCTTCATCCTTTCCCCAACCTGGCTGGTCAACGCACTCCCGGGCGGGATGGGCCCCTACCGTTTTTATCGGCCGCTGATCGGGTACGACAGAGCGGGCGACCCCGTCTCAGCGCAGCGGCCCGACATCGTCTCCAGCGGCTACACTCCTTTCGACGTCGGCCTCTTCAATGTTGCCGGCTTTGCCTCTGGCAGCGGGAGTGGCGCGTCGAAGACTTCGACACCGTTAATCGCCAGCCTCGTTACTGATAGCTCATGGATCGGCACGGGAACAATATCTTCCCCTACTTCTGGCGCTTGGGATGTTGCCACCGAGTGGAGTCCTAACGGCACTCCACCTTCCGTCGACAACACTGTTTTGCGTTTCGGCGGTAGTGGTACCTCTTCTTACGCATCAACGAACGACTTGGGCGACAACGACGGGTTTATTTTCGGGAGTATTTTCCTTAACAGCAGTGCTTCCGTTACTGAGGTGATTAACGGCGAAAACTTCAACGGTAGATTGGCGGTCGGTCAATTCGGCAGCACTATTCGGCAGGATGGATCCGGTGCCTTCAATTTCTTCAATCAGATTAACAGTAAAAATTTCGGTGCCGGTGTGCTTAGTTCCACGACGCTAAATTTGGTTGGAGACGGCACCGGCGTCGTAACCCTACTTGGAGAGATTAACGACCGCGCCGGCCAAATAACCGCACAGTCTCAAAACCTCGGCGTCCTGAAGGAGGGCAGCAGCACCTTCATTCTAACCGGAACCAACACTTACAGCCGCGGCACGACTGTGAATGGCGGCACGCTACTGATTAACAATGCCTTCGGATCAGGCACAGGTAGCGGCACGGTTATAGTGAATAATGGCGGTACTCTTGGCGGCGATGGCACCGTCTCCGTGACAGCGCCACTGAATCCATTAGATCGGCTCGTTACGATTAATGATGGCGGCACGGTCGCCCCAGGTGCCGCAGCTAATACCGTTGGCGCGTTGACGTTGAATGCCACTCGCGTCGTGTTTAACGCTGGATCAACCTTCCTTGTGGATCTTTCCGGTACCCTCAGTGACGTGCTTCACACGTCCGGAGTATTAGACCTGTCTGCCTTGAGCAACAATATCATCACTTTCGCGGGATCGGTAGCCGCGGGCACAAACACGTATACCTTGGCAACATACGATGGAGTTGCCGGAATTTTTGAGGTTCAGAACAACTTGCCCTCTGGCTATGAGCTTATCTACGGCCCAACCTCGCTTCTCCTCACAAACGATCTTACCGTCATCCCTGAGCCCAGCACTTGGATTGGCGCGGCCATCGCTTTGGTCGCGATCGGCTTTATACAGCGACGCTTATTCAGTCGTATGATCAATGAGCTAATCGTCGGTCTATTTACCAACTGGCGGTGCTAAGCCATCCACATCGCGGCGGCAATCGACGCGACGCATTTGATTAGTGCTAAAAGTTTTCTTCCTTTCGCTGTTAGTCCTATGCTCGTTCTCGCCCAATGGGCAGGAGCCGAGCATAACGAAAGTTGTCTTTCGGCTCATACCGGCAAGCCCTCCATCCGCGTTCAGCTCAATCACGCCCAAGACTATCTATGTCGCCGGCGACCGCTACGCGCGGATCGAGGAACAGGTGGATTTAGACACACAGAACCTAATCATTGTCAGTGAGCCAGACATTTGGGTAATTGACGGCAAAAGAAAGCACGGCAGTCATATGGTCAATCCGGGACCCGACCTGAGTGTTCATAATCCAATTCTTGGACCCGAAGGACCTGCAGAATTGTTCGACTTCGAATATGGACGCGAATTACGGTTCTTTGCCAACTCGAAAACGATCAAGCTCGGCTTCAAGGAAATCAACGGAGTTAGTTGCGATGTTCGCGAGCTTCGCAGCGGAGATTACCGTATCATTATGAATATTATCCAAGGCAGGAAAACCCCGCATTCAGTTGAAATCTTTGTTAATGATCGCGCACTTCTCCGTCTGGAATATGTCAGCTACGAAGAGGATCTTCCCTTTGATCGATCCCTTTTTGGTCCGCCCCTTGGAATTCCGCTTGTAGACTCTCGGTAACCATATGGCGACGGGTAAATCTATAACCGAACGGAAAAAGAACGCGGCTATGGTCGCGCTGGGAAGGCTTGGAGGTTTGAAGGGCGGCAAGGCGCGCGCTGCTTCGCTGGCGAAAACCGAGCGTTCCGACATTGCCAAGAAAGGAGCCCGCGCGAAATGGAGAATCTACTATTCTAAACGTCGAGGCGTATAATATTGATGTCCTCACGTTTACTGTCAGCAATCCCGTGGAAGGCGTGCGACTTGGCCGCGAGCGCGCTGATGTCGTGACGGCGGCTTAGCCGTTTGCTTGCGAGTCTGGCGTAAACGCAAGAACCTGGAGGGACGAACCACCGCTGTGTGTCCCTGAAATAACGGGACGGGACGGAGCCCATCCCTCCAGTTGAAGTTGACCGGATTTCCTTCTTACGGAGCCGCGACCGGGACCTCGAGAATATCGCTCCACTGGCCTACTTGATCGTCGTGCAGGCGATTGATGCCTTTGTATTTCCAGAGCCCGCCGGTCGCGGGTAGCGGCGCGGTGTCGGGATAATCGGGCTCGGAATCGATGGCGAGGAAAACGAAAGTCCCGCTCCCGCGATCGACCCAGAGCTCGAGCGCGTCCATGCCGGCTTGGCGAGCACTTTTATATCCGCTTATGGCCAAAACGATGTGTCATTCAATGGCATATCTGGCTACGCCACAATCCAATTTGATATTGGGAACAACCCTTATTACGAAGTGACCGCGCTTACCGCCGTTCCCGAACCGAGCACCTGGATCGGCGGCGCGCTGGCGCTGGCGGCGATCGGTTATACGCAGCGACGCAGACTGAAGAAGCGTCTGCGGGTTATTAGTTAAGCGTTACTGGTTAATCAGCGGTCGGAGATCGGAGATCAGCCGGCAGAATCTCGCGCGGGAGATTTGAAACGCGCGTAGAGGTCAGAGATCAGCGAAAGCTGGTTGAGGTTGCGGGAAGGGCGGTCTGTGAGAGATTGATCTCATGGGTAAGGTTTCACTAGCAGATGTTCTCGACTTGAGTGTCCCCGAGCGCATCCAACTCGTGGAGGACATTTGGGATTCCATCGCGTCCATTCCTGAACGTCCAACGTTGACGGAGGCGCAACGTGCCGAAATCGACCGTCGGCTCGAGGCTCATCGCAAAGATCCGCAGACAGGTTCTCCCTGGGAAGAAGTGAAGCGGCGAATCCTCGGCCCTAAGTGAATCTCATCTTCAAGCCGGAAGCCGAGCGTGACTTGACTGAGGCTTACGAGTGGTATGAAGAACGCGACAAGGGGCTGGGATCCGAATTTATCCGCGCGGTGGACACATGCGCCTCTCAAATTCAGCGACATCCAGAAATGTATCCCGTCGCTTATCGAGACGTGCGACAGGCTGTGACGCGACGGTTTCCGTATTCGATATTTTACCTCGTTGAGGAGGATACTGTCGTCATTGTCTCCGTATTTCATGCCTCCCGCGATCCAAGAATTGGAAAGGCCGCACCTAAGGCGTATTATTCGACCGGAAGATGAAGGGCAAAATATGAGATTACACGTGGATAAAGAAGCCGATGCGCTCTACTTGAGATTAGACGATTCGAAAATCATTGAGTCTGAGGAAGTCGCGCCTGGCGTGGTCCTCGATTACAACCAGCAGAACGAAGTGGTAGGGATTGAAATGCTTTATTTGTCCAAACGAACATCGACCTTGAAAACCTCGGCCTTGGAATTTGAGGCGGTTTGAAGTTTCGAGACCAGGGATGCTCCGCGCATCCGCTTCCGAAACTATAAAAGCAATCAACGAGTTAGATCCCGTAGCACTCACTTCCGATCTGCCAGAGCAAGGTTTGAAGCGAGGCGATGTAGGGACGGCCGTGCTCGTGCACGGTGAGGGGAAAGCTCTTGAGGTGGAATTTGTCGGCTATGACGGGCACACCGTTGCTTTGGTGACACTGGAAAGGGACAAAGTGCGCCCGCTTCGTGCCAGCGACATTCCTCACGCGCGCGAACTTGGACCGGCATGAGCACAACGAATCTCGATCAATGTTCCCATTCCCGAGCCGAGCACATGGGGAGCGGCGGCGCTCGCCGCCGCGGTTATCGGTTATCAGTTGTCGGTTGTCAGACGGAGACGCTTCGCGAAGCGTCTGCGAGTTATTGGTTGAGGAAGGATTTGCCGATGAGCGTTAAGGATCAAGTGCTTCAGGCCATTCACCGGCTGCCAGAGGATATAGACTATCCTTACCTGACCGAGGAGGATATTCGCGCCTGCCTCGCGTTCGCGGCGGACAGGGAAACGCAAGACTGCCTTCGTCGCCGGTGAAGCTATTGTGGGATGAAAACCTGTCGCACGATAGCCCACTGATTTACACCGCGGATCACGCGGATTTCACGGATAAGAGGAGCTTTGCTTTCTGACCTCGGCCTTCCTCCCTTCTCCATCCGTGCCATCCGCGTTATCCGCGGTTCAAGTTGATCTTTTTCCCTGGGGGGCCTGCCACGTCCACGATTGCGGACTAGGCTCTGCGCCTGATGCCGCCGTCTGGGAGTTTGCGGCCCAAGGCGGCTTCATCATCGTCTCGAAAGATTTGGATTTTCACGACCGGAGTGTTCTGCGCGCCGGCCCACCAAAGGTCATTTGGTTGCGCACCGGAAATTGTTCGACGGCTCGGGTGGAAGAATTGTTTGATCATTTCTTCCTGCGATCGAACTGTTCAGCGGGGATGATTCCAGCTCCCTTTTGATTCTGCCATGACGAACCCATTCCGAGCCAAGCACATGGGGAGCGGCGGCGCTCGCCGCCGCGGTTATCGGTTATCAGGCGGAAACGCTTCGCGAAGCGTCTGCGGGTTCTTAGTTAATCGTTAGTGGTTTGGGAATGGCCGTTGCGCAGAGGGCGGTGTGTTGTAAGGCGTCTGGGTCAGACGCCACCCAAAAGAAACGCGATGGCGTTTCACAGAAACGCCCTACAAACCGATCATCTTTGGAGGGACGGCCGCCGTGTCGTCCCAAAATTCTGACCGCGGATTACGCGGATTACGCGGATTACGCGGATTACGCGGATGAGGAGATAATTCAACCTGAGAATCCCGGAGATCCCTCTGACCTTTGACCTTTGACCTCTTGCTCGCGAACCCTTTCGGCGCTGACCTCCGTCTTCCTTTTCCTAGCCTCCTGGTTTCCTGATTGGTCATTCGCTCTCCCGCGCTCGCGCCAGCTACCTTTGCTGCGTCACCGCCTAGCCATTCGCGTCCCGCGCTCAGTTGTTGGTCACAATTGCCTACAGTCAACGCAGGCGCTTCACGAGGCGTCTGCGAGTTAATGGTTAACTGTTATTGGGTTGAGAGGTCGCGCGGGGCAGCGTGGACCCAGCCCATTTGTCTAAGCCCAAGTCTTGAGTTGCCGTCATCAGGGTTCTGGAGTTATCTTTCGCCATGAGCGCGGCGGAAATCATCGAGCAGATCAAGTCGCTCCCGCCCGAGGAACGGGCGCAGGTGGCCAAGTTCGTGGTCGAAAATGACGATTCCTGGATTCCTGAATCGTTCAAGCAGGGAATGGCCGACATTGAAGCGGGCCGGGTCGTAGACCTGGATACTGCGCTTAATGAACCATATCCCGGCGATCAATGAAGTATCGCTTCCGTGCAGCTCGCACGTTCTGGCGCAGTCTCGCGAAGTTGTCCCCTCAGGACCAAGAAAAGGCGAGAAAAGCCTTTCTCATCTTCAAAGCAAACCCATTTGATCCTCGCCTACGTACGCACAAGATCCATAGACTTTCTGCACGTTTTGGCCGCACATGCATGCGGTTGAGATTCAGGCGGACTTGCGCGCGGTCTTTTATATCGAAGCCGATGTGGTCGTCACGGTGGACATCGGGTCGCACAATATTTATCGTGGCTAGTGTTGACCGAAAGCGCGCATCGCGAAGCGTCTGCGGGTTATTGGTTAGAGGTTACTGGGTTTTCCTGCGAAAACTCCACGTTTCTTACTTCTCATTTCCTACTTCCCCCTCCCCATCCGAGAAATCCGCGTAATCCGCGGTTGATTTCGGCGCTTGCAAAGCGCCGCTACAGTTCTCCCATTCCTGCTTTCCTGATTTTCCAGATTGGATCCCTCCCCATCCGAGAAATCCGCGTAATCCGCGGTTGATTTCGGCGCTTGCAAAGCGCCGCTACAGCCCTCCCATTCCTGCTTTCCTGCTTTGATTTCGCTTCCTCCCGAAAGCTCACCTGCTACCTCGCAGGCTTCACCGTCCACGTCGCTCGGCTCCCGCCGGCTCCGTTCCTGATTGAATCCATTTCCCTTTCCTGGCCTTCCTGGTTTTCCAGATTGGATCCCTCCCCATCCGAGAAATCCGCGTAATCCGCGGTCGATTTCGGCGCTTGCAAAGCGCCGCTACAGCCCTCCCATTCCTGTTTTCCTGATTGATTTCGCTTCCTCCCAAAAGCTCACCTGCTACCTCGCAGGCTTCACCGTCCACGTCGCACGCATCCCGGCGGCTCCGTTCCAGACCAGATCCTTCTCCATCCCGTGAAATCCGCAGCCTGCCCGCCGTTTACAGAAAGCGTTCGCTAGTTATTGGCGAATCGTTATCGGGCTAATTCTCGGGGCGCCGCTCATTTCGTCCCGGCAACCCATTAACTAATAACGATCCCAGACCGAAACCTCACCGAGCGGCGGTCGTCGTCGTCCGCTGGATCAGGTCGTCGTACTTGGCGGCGAGATCGTTCACTTTCGTGACGTAAACCTGGCGGTCGGGCTTGGGCGCTTCGAGAATGCCGCGGAGGATCTTGGTGGCAGTGAAAAAATCCTCGAGGGAAGTGGCCAGCATCGCCTTCTTCAATTCCTCGGGATGCTCCGCCCCGTACTGGGTAAAGAGGGTGTAGGCGGCCTGAAGATTTCCGAAGCGCGCCTTGTAACGCGGGCCCTCGATCATGGCGGCGTCGGTGTGGTTCGGCAACAGATCGGCTAGGGTTTTCGCCGCAAGCAGGAAACTGCGCAGATGCCATTCGTAGTTCTTGCCGTGCTCCTTCTCGATCTGCGCCAGGTTTCGCCGTTCGATATCCTCCCCCACCGCGCTCAACTCCCGCCGCAACAACGTCTCGAACCCGAAAGCCTGTTCGAACAACGGCATCAACTGCGCATGCAATTCCTGCCCGCGTTTCGCGCCATCGGTCTTGTATTGATGCTGCGCATAATAGTCCGACGCGGCCTTCACCAGCGGCGCGAGAGCGGTGGTAGTCTCGCCGAGTTTTTGCGCGGCCGTGTCGGCATTTGGCAACGGCGGCCAGGCGCTGGGACCACTGCTAGCGGCAGCGGTAATCGCCGGGAGTGCGCCGCTGATATCGGGAATGCCAGAGTCGATGCCTTTTTCTTTTCCGGTCGGGCCTTTCTTAAGGTCAACCCAGGAGGCGTAGTGGTCGTAGGACTTTTGGATGGTGCGCGCCGCGGTGATGGCTTTGGAGTGGAGTTGAATTTTCTCGACGAGCAGTTTGAATTTGTCGTCGGGCAACTCAGCGATGGTTTGGGCACGCCCAACTGTAGCCGCCGTGAGGGAGAGAGCAGCCACCACGAGACGAGGCAGCGAGTTCATCGCGACGAGTGTGAGCAGAATCGCCGATCAAGTCACGCCTATTTTTGGGAGGCGGAAAAATAGTTCGACGGTAGGCGGCGAAAAGGCTAGAAACGGGGCTGGGTATGTCGACCGGAGTTTCGAAGCGTCTTTGTTCCCGAAGGGGAAACCTGACTGGGTTTTCCCCCATATTCGCACTACTCTTAACAGGGATGCTGGCACCCCCGGCGAACGGCGCTCCGTTCACCTTTAGTCTCACCGGCTCTCTCGCTACGGTCAGGCACGCCCACACCACCACGCTTCTACCCGATGGGAGGGTGCTGGTGGCAGGAGGATTTTCTGATAGTAATAATTCCGCTCAAGCGAGCGCGGAATTGTACAATCCGGCCACGGGCAGGTGGAGCGCTACCGGCAGCATGGCAACGCCGCGGTTCTTCGGGACGGCAACACTCCTTCCGAATGGACGAGTGCTCGTCGCTGGCGGCTCAACCGCGACGGCAGAACTGTATGATCCGATAAAGGGAGCGTGGGCGGTTACCGGAAGCATGTCCACCTCTCGCCGTGAATTTACGGCGACTCTATTAGCTAATGGCAAGGTCCTGGTAAGCGGTGGCACGGATGGGAGTAATCGATTTTCGACGGCCGAATTGTACGACCCGGCGAGCGGCACCTGGAGTAATACCGGAAATCTCTCTACGGTCCGCGCCGATCATCTGGCCGTGTTATTACCGAATGGCAAGGTTCTCGTCACCGGCGGCTTTTCTACCGGAGGCAGTGTGCTGGGTACCAGCGAGATTTACGACCCGGCGAGCGGAACGTGGAGCGCCACTGCGAGTCTCATTACTCCTCGCTATACTGCCGCGGCTACTTTGCTGGCCAATGGAAAGGTCCTGGTAGCGGGAGGGGGCGGTTCCTCCGGCCCGCCGCTTACCAGCAGCGAACTTTACGATCCGCAGACCGGAGGGTGGGCCGCAACCGGCAGCATGGGCAATGCGCGGTTTATTCACACCACCACCTTGCTGCCCAATGGCAAGGTGCTGGTGGTCGGCGGAGGGGACGGTACCGGCCATGTGGTTCCAATTGCCGAGCTCTACGATCCGGCGAATGGCCAATGGACAGCGACGGGTAGTTTGAATGAGGGCCGCGATGGCCACACGGCAACCATGCTTCCCAACGGCAAGGTCCTGGTCACGGCAGGAAGCGGGCCGGTCGGCAGCGACATCGCCAGCTGCGAACTTTACGATCCCGCGCTTGGAATATGGGCCAACACGGGACCGCTGGTGGCACCTACCTTATCCCACACCGCTACTATTTTGCCCGACGGTCGCGTCCTCCTCGCCGGCGGCGCTGATCAGTTCGGGGCGGCGCGCAATTTGGCGGAAATCTACGACCCGGCTACTAGCCTCTGCGCTCTTACCGGCAACCTCGGTGCGGCGCGTCATTCGCATACCGCGACGTTGCTGGCGAACGGCAAGGTACTGGTCGCGGGCGGGATCGGAAGTGGCGGGAGTCCGGTGGCCAGCGCTGAACTATTCGATCCGGCTACTGGAACCTGGTCTGCTACCGGAAGCCTGGGCGTCGGACGCGATCTTCATACCGCGACGTTGTTGCCTAACGGAAAGGTATACGTCGCGGGAGGAGAAAGCGCCGGAGGCGGGCTTCTCGCCAGCGCTGAACTCTATGATCCTGGAACCGGGATCTGGACGGCCACCGGAAACATGTTGAACCCGCGGCGCAGTCACACCGCTACCTTGCTGCCCGACGGCAAGGTGCTTGTTGTTGAAGGTTTCAACACGGAAAGCTTTGAGCTCTACGATCCCAGGGCCGGAACTTCGACAAACATTATCGCCCTCAACGCGCCGGGGCGCTACGCGCGCACTGCCACTTTACTGCCGAATGGCAAGGTGCTTCTTGCCGGAGGCCAACTAAGCGGCGGAGCGCTGACCTACACCGCACTCTATGACCCTGCGAATCAATCTCTCAGTGTGACCGGAAGCCTGGCTACCGCACGCCACGATCATACCGCGACGTTGCTGCCTAACGGCAAAGTTCTCGTGGCCGGCGGGACAGGGAGCAATGGCGCCCTGTCCAGCGCGGAACTTTATGATCCGGCGACTGGCACCTGGAGCGCGACCGCTAACCTTGCGACGGAACACTCTTCACAGACAGCTACCCTTTTGTTGAACGGCAAGGTGCTCCTCGCGGGCGGGCGGGACGCTAACGGAAACGCTCTCGTGATCTCGGAGCTTTACGACGTTGGCCTTAAGTTCAATAGCGCATGGCAACCGCAAATCACGACGTCACCGGCAATAGCTAATCGCGCGTCGAAACTGTCCCTGGCTGGAGTGCGTTTCAAAGGCGTGTCACAGGCTTCTTACGGGAGCTTCAACGATTCACCCACCAACTATCCGGTGGTCCAGTTGCGCAACATTGATAACACCCAGGTAAGCTATCTCCAGGTTGATCCAACCTCAGGCTGGTCGGATACGAGCTATACCTCAGTGCCTTTGAGCAACAATGTAGCGCTGGGCCCTTCGTCGATCACTGTTTTCACCAACGGCATCCCGAGCGCGGCGAAATACCTGCTCGTGTCGCCTAAATCAACGCAGGCGCTCAATGTCGCCACGCGGCTGCAGATAGCTCAAGATCCTAACATTCTGATCGGCGGCTTTATCGTTACCGGCACCGTGCCGAAAAAAGTGATCGTTCGCGCGATAGGACCTTCCTTGAAGATAAATGGAGTGCCTTTGGCCGGGCGTCTCGCTAATCCTGTTCTGGAACTACATGACCAGACTCAAATCATCGCCACCAACGATAATTGGAAAATCGACGACCAAACCCAGCAGTCGCAAGAGGCGCAGCTGGCAGCGACCGGCTTGGCCCCAATGGACGACCTCGAGTCGGCGATCGTCCGGACCCTCTCGCCTGGTCTTTACACGGCAATTATGCGCGGCGTGAACGGGGGGGCTGGGATTGGCGTGGTAGAAATCTATGATCTGGACCAAGCCGCCGATGCAGAGATGGTCAACATCAGTACGCGCGGCTTTGTCGACACCGGTGACGGTGTCATGATTGGCGGATTCATTCTTGGAGGTAGCAGCCAGCCGAGTAAAATCCTGATTCGTGGAATTGGACCCTCCCTCGCGGGGCTAGGTATCGCTAATCCACTGGCGAATCCGAGCCTGGAGTTGCATGACGCGCAGGGCGCTCTTATCGGCACGAATGACAACTGGAAGGTGAATGATCAGACCCAGCTCTCGCAGGAGAGCGAGCTGCGCACGACAGGCCTTCAACCGCCAAACGATCTGGAGTCGGCCATCCTTACCACGCTCTTGCCCGGCCCCCACACTACGATCATCTCCGGAAAGAACAGCGGGACCGGCGTAGGAGTGATCGAAGTCTATAATCTGCACTAGCGCCGGGCTTGGGCGGAGTGGGCGGAGACCTCCGATCTCCCCTCCGACCTGTGACTTGATTCGCTCGATACCGCTCGCTCACCCCTTCGGGCTCCGTCTATGTCGCACGGCTCCCGCCAGCTCCATTCTACTTTCCACATGGTAATTTCTACTTAGAGTCCTCCCCCTATGGCATACAAAGACCTCACTCCGCCCGCGGGCGACAAGATTTCGAAATCTGAAGGCAAACTTATCGTGCCGGATCGGCCGGTCATTCCGTTCATTCGCGGAGACGGCACCGGGCCCGATATCTGGGCGGCGAGCGAACGCGTGCTCGATGCCGCGGTCGAGAAAGCCTACGGCGGCACGAAGAAGATTATCTGGTTCGAAGTTTTCGCCGGACAGGCGGCCAAGGACAAGTTCGATGAATGGCTGCCAGACGATACGGTCGAGGGCTTTCGCGAATATCTGGTCGGGATCAAGGGACCGCTGACTACGCCAGTCGGCGGCGGCATCTCGTCGCTCAACGTGGCACTGCGACAATTGCTCGACCTCTTCGTTTGCCTGCGGCCGGTGCAATATTTCAAAGGCGTCCCCTCACCCGTGAAACATCCGGAGAAGGTGGACATGGTGATCTTCCGCGAGAACACGGAAGACATTTACGCGGGGATCGAATACAAGGCCGGCAGCCCGGAAGCGGCGAAGATTCTCAGCTTCATCGAGAAGGAATTTCCCAAGGCGTTCGACAAAATCCGTTTCGGGACCAAAAAGAAAGCGGCGGATTTTTGGAAATCGGTCGGCGCGCCGGAAGGCGACGAAGTCCTGGTCGGCGTCGGGATCAAACCGGTGAGCCGCTCCGGCAGCGTGCGCCTGATCCATAGCGCGATCAGTTACGCGATCCTAAACAAGCGCAAGAGTGTGACGATGGTGCACAAGGGCAACATCATGAAGTTCACCGAAGGCGCGTTCCGCGATTGGGGCTACGAAATCGCCAAACAATATTTCGGCGCGGAAGAAATCGACGGCGGGCCGTGGTGCAAAATTCCGATGGGCAAACCGGGCGCCGGAATTGTGATCAAGGACGCGATCGCGGACATCACCCTGCAACAGGTGTTGACGCGGCCGGAAGATTTCGACGTGATCGCGACGTTGAACCTGAACGGCGATTACCTGAGCGACGCGCTCGCGGCCCAGGTGGGCGGCATCGGCATCGCGCCGGGCGGAAACATCAATTACATCACCGGCCACGCCGTCTTCGAAGCGACGCACGGCACGGC
>QHBM01000130.1 GCA_003244145.1 Chthoniobacterales bacterium | reverse complement strand
TAATCGGATTGCTTGCGGCGCGAACCCTTCGGCCCGTGCATGCCGGGAGGATAATTTTTGCGCTCGAGCGCTTTCGCTGGTCCAAAGAGCGGCACGCCATAACGACGGCTAACTTTGGTTTTAGGTCCGGTGTATCTGCCCATGAGAAGAAAAGTAGAAAGTGGAAAGAAGAAAACTCAGACGCGACGTTGTTTCGGCGGACGGCAACCGTTGTGAGGGACGGGGGTGACATCGCGAATGACGGTAAGATCGAGGCCGATGGCTTGTAAGGCGCGCACGGCGGACTCGCGGCCGGCGCCAGGGCCTCGGACGAGGACTTCGACTTCCTTGAGACCGTGACCCATCGCCTGGCGGGAGGCGTCCTGCGCCACCATTTGCGCTGCGTAGGCCGTGCTCTTACGCGAGCCTTTGAACCCGACCTTGCCCGCGCTCGACCAGCCAATCACGTTTCCCTTGAGGTCGGTGATGGTGACGATTGTGTTGTTGAAAGTGGAGAGGACGTGGGCGATGCCGGTGTGAACATTCTTGCTCCCCTTCGCCTTGATGATCTTCGGTTTCTCGACGTCGTTCGGATCGAGGGAAAGATTTTCCTTCGGCGCTTCGACAGGGGCGGGTTCTTCCTTCTTCGCCTTTGCCGGTTTCTTTGCCGGCTTGGCGGGAGCTTCCGCGGCAGCGGTCACGGGAGCCGGAGCTTCTTCAGATGCCGGCGCGACTGCTGGAGTTTCGGAAACCGGCGCCGGCGCTTTGCTGACTTCGGTTTCCGCGGGCTTCGCCTTCGGAGTTTTCGCCTTCGGTTTGTCGGCGCTGCTTGGTTTCTTTTCCTCTGAATCGGCCATGATGAATCCTAAATCTGGTTAAACCTTGCCGGCTTTCGCGTCCTTGTTGCGAATAACGCCGACCGTCTTGCGCGGACCTTTGCGGGTCCGTGCGTTGGTGGAAGTGCGTTGCCCGCGCACCGGCAATCCGCGGCGATGCCGGATGCCGCGATAACAATTAATCGCCTGAAGCCGCTTTAAGTTGCCCTGCAATTCCCGGCGAAGATCGCCCTCGATCAGCATCTTGTTGCCGGTGATCGTCTGGATGATTTCGTTGATCTGATGCGGCGTCAGGTCCTTCGCGCGCAGGTTCGGATCGATGTTCGTTTGTTCGAGCACCCGCTTCGCCGTGCTCGGGCCGATTCCGTAAATGTAGGTCAGCGACGCTTCGATGCGTTTATCGGACGGAATTTCTACTCCCAAAAGTCTTGGCATAACGAGTTATCCTTGCCGCTGCTTATGGCGCGGGTTCGTGCAGATCACGCGGACAACATTCTTCCGCTTCACGATCTTGCACGCTACACAAAGTCTTTTTACTGATGGTCGCACTTTCATGATGTTGGATTTGGCGAGACGAAAAACGCGGAGATCAGTCCGCGGTTGTCACTTCTGGCGATACGTAATCCGCCCCTTCGACAAATCGTAGGGGGAAACTTCTAGCATAACTTTATCGCCTGGCAAGATACGAATGAAATGAAGCCGCATTTTGCCTGAAATATGGGCCAGCAACCGATTGCCATTTGGCGACTGAACTCGAAACATGGTGTTGGGCAGGAGCTCGGTGACCGTGCCTTCTATTTCAATTGCGTCTTTCCGCGCCATGTCAGGATTTCGGGCTCACCTTTCGTTATCAGGATTGTGTGTTCAAAATGAGCCGACGGCATGCCGTCCGCCGTGCAAACCGTCCAGCCGTCCTCGAGCAATTTCACGGATGCCGCGCCGGAATTAATCATCGGCTCGATCGCGAGAGTCATGCCGGCCTTCAGGCGCGGCCCGCTCCCGCGCTTCCCGTAGTTCGGCACCTGTGGTTCCTCATGCAATTTCCGGCCGACGCCGTGCCCGACGAATTCGCGCACGACATTGAACCCGTCGCGCACCGCCACCTCTTCGATGGTCGAGCACACATCGCCCAGCCGCACGCCTTCCGACGCCGTCTCGATCGCGCGCCGCAGCGCCACCTCCGTCACGCGCATCAATCGCTCGGTCCGTTCGTCAATCATGCCGACGGCGACCGTCGAGGCCGTGTCCCCCACCCAGCCGTCTTGAATGACACCGATATCGAGCTTCACGATATCGCCATACTGGATCCGGCGCTGGCTGCCGATTCCGTGCACGATTTCGTCGTTGAGCGAGATACAGATGTTTCCGGGGAACACGCGATGGCCGATTCGATAACCCAGAAACGCGCTGAGCACTCCGGCCTCCTGCATGAAATCGGCGGCGGCCTGGTCCACTTCCTTGGTCGAAATCCCGGGCCGGATCAATTCGCTCACCCGATCGAGAATCTCGCTCGCGGTGCGACAGGACTGCCGCATCTTGTCGATCTCTCGTGGGCTCTTAATCGGAATCATGCCGACTGTTCGATCAGCCGCGAGATATCGGCGAAGACCTCCTCGCGATCGCGGTTGCCATCGATCTTGCGCAACGCCCCGGCTTTTTCGTAATGGGCAGCGAGCGGCTGAGTCTTGGTGTTGAATTCCGTGAGCCGATTCTTGAGCACCTCCGCGTCGTCGTCGTTGCGTCGGACAAGAGGCCCGTCGCAATAAGGACAGACCGGCCGCTCCGAGAACGAAGCGCTCGCGACACTGGTGGTGAAGCCGCAGCCCTGGCATTGGAGCCGGCTCGCGATTCGGTTGGCCACCGTTTGTTCGGAAACATCGAGCCAGATCGCGAGATCGAGCGGTGTGCGATGCCGCACGAGAATGTTCTGCAAACTTTCCGCCTGCGGGATCGTGCGCGGGAATCCATCAAAGACGAATCCGTGACCGCCATGGAGCCGCAGCCAGTCCTCGATCAATTCTACGATGATCTTATCGGAAACTAATCCGCCATGCTGCGTGGTGTCCGCTGTCTCCAAGCCGAGCGGTGTTCCCAGTTCTCTTTCCCGGCGCAAAATCGCGCCCGGCGAAGTCACCGGGATCCCAAAATGCCGGGTAATCAACTCGGCTTGAGTTCCTTTTCCAGAACCCGGCGCGCCCAGAAGCACCAATCGTCTTTTCACTTAGTGCCCGTAGAGGAAAATCGCCACGCCGCCGATGACCAGAATCGCGATGCCGACATAGAGCCACATGAGAGTGTTGCTTCGGGCTGCTTCGCCACGAGCGTAACTGGCGCGATCAAAGCGTCCGCCGCGGATGCGGCCTTTGCGCAAAAATCCATCGTAATGGCGTTGGATTAAATGCGTTTCCATCTGTCGCATCGTGTCCAGCATCACCCCGACGATAATCAGCAAACTGGTGCCGCCGAAAAATTGCGCCGTGATCTGCGGCACATGCATTCCCTGACTTAACAATTGGGGCAACACCGCAATGAGAGTGAGAAAAATCGCGCCCGCAAAAGTAAGCCGCGTCATGGTGAAATCCAGAAAATCGGAAGTCGGTTTGCCCGGTCGCACCCCCGGAATATAGCCGCCGTGTTTCTTCAGATCGTCCGCAATTTGCGAGGGCTGGAACTGCGTCGCCACCCAGAAATAACTGAAGAAAAAGATCATCATCGCTAATAAAACATAGTGCGCCCAGCCGGTGGACATCAAATCCACAATCTCTTTCGCCATCCGGCTGTTCTTGAAAGCGAAACCGACAATCGTGGTCGGAAACAAGAGCAACGCCCAGGCGAAGATGATCGGCATCACTCCCGCGTAGTTAACTTTCAGCGGCATGAAGGTCGCCTGGCCGCCGTACATTTTCCGGCCCACCACTCGTTTGGCGTATTGCACGGGCACTTTGCGGACCCCTTGCGTGATCGCGATCACGGCCGCGATCACAATAAAAAGAAACAAAACCATCAAAACCAGAATCGCGGGATTGACCTGACTGGAGCCAGTCGCGCCCGAGGGCACAAAGGTTTTCCACGCCTGCGCCAGCGCCGCCGGCA
>QHBM01000085.1 GCA_003244145.1 Chthoniobacterales bacterium | reverse complement strand
TCCGCAACGAGAAGCGCATGCTTCAGGAAGCGGTCGATGCGTTGTTCGATAACGGCCGTCACGGCCGCGCTGTTACCGGCGCCGGCAATCGCCCGCTGAAATCGCTCAGCGATATGCTCAAGGGCAAGGGCGGACGGTTCCGCCAGAACTTGCTGGGCAAGCGCGTCGATTATTCCGGCCGTTCCGTCATCGTCATCGGGCCTGAGCTGAAACTGAATCAGTGCGGCCTGCCGAAGAAGATGGCGCTCGTTTTATTCGAGCCGTTCATCATTCGCCGGCTGAAAGATCTCGGTTATGTGCACACGGTGCGCAGCGCGAAAAAAATGATTGAGCGCCAAACGCCGGAGGTCTGGGATATTCTTGAAGAGGTGACCAAGGGCCATCCGGTGTTGCTGAACCGCGCGCCGACTTTGCATCGTCTTTCCATCCAGGCTTTCGAGCCGCTGTTGATCGAAGGCGAGGCGATTCGGATTCATCCGCTCGTTTGCACCGCTTACAACGCGGACTTCGACGGCGACCAGATGGCGGTCCATGTCCCGCTCTCTGTGGAAGCGCAGATGGAAGCGCGTATGCTCATGCTCGCGCCGAATAATATTTTCTCGCCATCGAGCGGGAAGCCGATCACGACTCCGTCACAAGACATCACGCTCGGCTGTTATTATCTCACGCAGAATCCTCGGCGCGCCACGGGCGTCGCCGCGGAATCGCGCCTGCCGCTTTTCGCGAACGCGACGGAAGTCGAATTCGCGATGGCCGACGGCAAAGTGAAGACGCACGACCGAATTCGGTATAAGAATCCGGATGTCGGGCTGACGACGATCTACGGAAACACGACCGACCGTGTCATCGAAACAACGGCCGGCCGCGTTATCTTCAATGCCATCTGGCCGGTGAAGATTGGTTTCTTTAACAAGCCAGCGGGTAAGAAACAACTCAGCGATATTATTTGGCGCTGTTACCAGGTGGCCGGACAGCAGGGCACGGTCGAGACGCTTGACGCTCTCAAAGAGCTCGGATTCGCGGAGGCGACCAAGGCGGGAATTTCCATCGGAATTTCCGACATGATCATTCCGAAGGAAAAGGAGACCGAGCTGCAAAACGCTTACAAATCGATCAAGACGGTCGAGCAGCAGTATCGCAAAGGCATCATCACGGATGGCGAGCGTTACAACAAGATCATCGATATCTGGACCCACGCGGGCGACGAAATCTCGAACGTCATGTTCCGCACTCTCGAGCACAACGAGGGTCGCAAGGAATTGAACCCGGTCTTCCTGATGGTCGATTCGGGTGCGCGAGGAAATCGCCAGCAGGTGAAACAGCTCGCGGGTATGCGCGGATTGATGGCGAAACCGTCCGGTGAAATCATCGAGCGGCCGATCACCTCGAACTTTCGCGAGGGCTTGAGCGTGCTCGAATATTTCATCTCGACGCACGGTGCGCGTAAAGGTTTGGCCGATACCGCGCTCAAGACGGCGGACTCCGGTTATCTCACCCGCAAACTCGTGGACGCGTCTCAGGACGTGATCATCAACGAGATGGATTGCGGCACGGTCAACGGCATCACGGTGAAATCGATTTACGAAGGCGACGAAGAAGTGGTCGACCTCTCGACTCGGATTGTGGGCCGCGTCAGTTGCGAAACGATTGCGGATCCGGTGACGAAGAAAAAGGTCATCAAGGCGAACCAGCTCATCGACGAACCTACGGCAGCTGCCATCGAGAAGATCGGCGTCGAGAGCTTGAAGATTCGTTCCGTGCTGACTTGCGAAACAGGACGCGGTGTTTGCGCGCAGTGTTACGGACGCAACCTGGCCACCGGACAATTTGTGAAGCTCGGCGAGGCGGTCGGCATTATTGCCGCTCAGTCAATCGGCGAGCCCGGCACGCAGTTGACGATGCGGACGTTCCACATCGGCGGCACGGCGAGCCAGACCTTCAAGCAGCCGATCATCAAAGCAAAGAACGATGGCGCGTTGCAGTTCAACGATCTCCGGACGGTGCAAGCACTCGACGGAAGCTGGATCGTGCTGAACAAGAATGGCTCGATCAGCGTGCACAACTCCGAAGGACGGGAACTTGATCGCTACAACGTGGTCATCGGTTCGGTTATTTCCAAGCCGGACGGCGCCCAGGTGAAGAAGGGCGAGACCTTCGTGCAATGGGATCCGTATAACGTGCCGATTCTGACGGACAAGAGCGGTAAGATCGAATTTCGCGACATGATCGCCGGCGTCACCATCAAACGCGACGTCGACGAAGCGACCGGCCTGATGGGCAC
Organism: Chthoniobacterales bacterium; assembly: GCA_003244145.1. GTDB lineage: Bacteria > Verrucomicrobiota > Verrucomicrobiia > Chthoniobacterales > UBA10450 > AV80. The sequence continues at coordinate 5,514 of QHBM01000085.1, read as the reverse complement.
GGTCATCATCGAGCACAAGGAAGATTTGCATCCGCAAATCGTGGTGGTCGGCGACAAGAAGGAAGTGCTCGCCAGCTATTCGATTCCGGCCGGCGCCCACGTGGTCGTCGAGGAAGGCCAGAAGATCCGCGCCGGCGCCTTGCTGGCCAAGACGCCGCGGAAAATCGCCAAGACGAAGGACATCACAGGCGGTCTGCCGCGTGTGGCCGAGCTGTTCGAAGCGCGCCGTCCAAAAGACGCCGCGGAAATCGCAAAGATCGATGGCACGGTGGAAATGGGCGGAACGGTTCGCGGAAAACGGAAATTGATTTTGACGGACCCGGAGACCGGCGTTGAGGAGGAGCATCTGATCTCGCTCACGAAACACATCATCGTGTTCAAGGGCGATTTCGTGAAGAAGGGGCAGCAGCTCACGGAAGGTCCGGTCGTGCCGCACGAAATTCTCGAGGTCTGCGGACCGCAGGATTTGCAGGAGCACCTGGTCAACGAAGTGCAGGAAGTTTACCGCCTCCAAGGCGTGGAAATTAACGACAAGCACATCGAGATCATTGTTCGCCAGATGCTGCGCAAGGTGAAGATAACCGATCCGGGTGACACTTCGCTGCTCTGGGGCGATCAGGTGGACCGGCTCGATTTCGAAGCGGAGAACACGAAGGTCGTGGAGCAAGGCGGGAAGCCGGCGGAAGCGACTCCGGTGCTGCTCGGCATCACGAAGGCTTCGCTCGAGACCGACAGCTTCATCTCCGCGGCTTCATTCCAGGACACGACGCGCGTGCTGACCGAAGCGGCGACGCTGGGCAAGGTCGATCGTCTCCGTGGCTTCAAGGAAAACGTCATCATGGGCCATCTCATTCCGGCGGGCACAGGTTTCCCGGCGGTGCGCGAGATCAAGCTCGTGGAGCTGGGCGAACAAATCGGCACGTCGCTGGTGGACGAGCCGGAAGTGCAGCCGGCGCTGGGGTAAATGGGTAGGGCGAGACTCCGTCGAGCCTAAGCTCGGCGGCTCGACAGAGTCTCGCCCTACCAAGAAACGCGATGTCGATCGCAACCAAAACCGGCGACGCGGGCGAAACCTCGTTGATGTACGGGCGCCGCGTTTCGAAATCGGATGCGCGGGTCGATGCCTACGGATGCGTGGACGAGCTCAACGCCGCGCTCGGCCTCGCGCGCGTGACGGCGAACAATCCCTTCCTGACGGAACAGATTTACGCCGTCCAGAAAGAGCTCATCATCGTCATGGGCGAACTGGCCACGGCGCAGGAAGATTTGGACCGCTACGCAAAGGATGGGTTTCGGTTGACCGACGTTGCGATGACCGATCGGCTCACCGCGGTTGTGGACGACCTGGAAAAAAACAAGCTCGGGAAGTTCAAAGGCTGGGCTGTGCCGGGCAAGACATTGGATTCAGCGACACTCGATCTGGCGCGGACGGTTTGCCGCCGGGCCGAGCGGCGGGTGGCGACCTCCATGGCCGAAACGGAGAAATTCAACGCCGAAATCCTGCGTTATTTGAACCGGCTTTCCGATCTGTGCTGGCTTCTGGCCCGGTATGCGGAGCACCTCCACGATGAGAGCGAATCCGCTGGGGCAAAGCGCTAATATTCCGTTTGCCTTTCCCGCAGCGCTAGAGCATCTTCCACGTCCGCTGCTGCCCCCGCGGCGCCCGATTTACCTATGGCGACACCGATCGAATTAATTCCTGAACTTCTCGAAGCAGGGGTCCACTTTGGGCATCAGACCAAGCGCTGGAACCCGAAGATGAAGCCGTTCATTTTTGAAAAACGGAACCAGATTTACATCATCAATCTCGATGAAACCGCGCGCCAACTGCATCGCGCCACGGAATTTCTTCAGGAAGTAACCAAACGCGGCGGCAAAATTCTATTTGTCGGCTGCAAGAAGCAGGCGCAGGAAGCAGTCAAGGAAGCGGCCACCGCCTGTGGACAATTTTACGTCAACCAGCGCTGGCTCGGCGGCACGCTCACGAACCTGGCTACGATCCGGAAAAGCATCGGTCGCTTGAAGTATATCGAGCAGATCGAAGAATCGCCCGACTACAAGAAGATGGGCAAGCAAGAGCTGGCCGCGCTCAATCGCGAAGCGGCGAAGCTCCGGCGCAACCTGGATGGAATTTTGGAGATGGCCGCGCTGCCCGACGCCATGGTGGTGATCGACACGACCCGCGAAGCGAATGCGGTGCTGGAAGCGCGGCGTTTGGGGATTCCCACGGTCGCCATCGTCGATACGAACGCGGACCCGGAAATCATCGACTATCCGATCGCTGGCAACGATGACGCGATCCGCGCGATTCGCGTCATGCTGCAAAAGCTCGTGGATGCCATTGTCTCGGCCAGCGGCGATGCCCGCGTGCGCGAGCAAGTGGAGATGGCGGGCGTCTCGGCCTAGCGGACACGTTGGTCGTTGAGGGGGAGGGCTTATCGAAGCCATCGCATCCGATCAATTCACCAATCACTTTTATGGAAATCGATCCCAAACTCGTCAAGCAACTCAGAGAGAAAACCAACGCCGGCATTATGGATTGCAAACGCGCGCTGGCGGAATCCGGCGGCGACCTCGAGAAAGCTGAGGCGGCTTTGCGGACGAAAGGCATTGCCAGCGCGGGGAAGAAAGCTTCGCGCGCGACTAAGGAAGGCATCGTTGCCTCCTACATTCACCTCCAGGGAAAAGTGGGCGTGCTGGTCGAGGTAAACTGCGAGACGGATTTCGTGGCCAAGAACGAGAACTTCCGGGAATTTGTGAAGGACATCACGCTGCATATTGCGGCGGCGCACCCATTGTATGTGAGCCGCGAAGAGGTGCCGGCCGCGGAGATTGAATCCGAGAAAGCGATTTACGAGGCGCAGGTGAAAGGCAAGCCGGAGAACGTGCTTTCGAAGATCGTCGAGGGAAAACTGGATAAGTTTTACAGCACGGTTTGCCTGGTCGAGCAGGGTTTCATCAAGAATCCGGACCAGACGGTTAAGGAATTGGTGGCCGCGAAGATCGCCGAGCTGGGCGAGAATATCGTGATCCGGCGTTTCACGCGTTATCTGGTGGGCGAGCCGCTCAGTTCCGAGATCGCGCCCGCAGCTGACGAAGAGAAAGCGGCCTAGTCGCTTTCCTTCCTTTCTTGCTAAGAAATACGCCCGCCGTGGCGTGCTCGTGCGTTTCTTTTTTGTGCTGGCTTCATGCGAAGCCGCACGGGGCATCGAGGGAAGATTACCCAGCCTCCAATATTCAAAAAAAAGGAGCAAATAACTATGGCAATGGATTCTTTGATGGAGTTGTACGTGGATGAATTGAAAGACCTTTATAACGCTGAGAACCAGCTGATGAAGGCACTGCCGAAAATGGCGAAGAAGGCAACTGCGCCTGAGTTGAGGCGCGCGTTCCAGGACCATCTGGAGCAAACGAAGGGGCACGTCGATCGGCTGGAAAAAATTTTCAAGGGGCTGGGCGAAAAGCCGACCGGAAAAACCTGCAAGGCGATGAAGGGTCTCGTGGAAGAAGGCAAGGAAGTCATCGACGAAGACGGTGATGACTCGGTCCTTGATGCAGCTCTCATCGGCGCCGCGCAACGGGTCGAGCATTATGAAATGGCTGGTTACGGGGTGGTCAGGACTTTCGCTTCGTTGCTGGGCGAAAACGCAGCCGTCGCCATTCTTCAACGGACACTCGATGAAGAAGGCGCCGCCGATAAAAAGCTCACGGGCCTTGCCGAATCGATCATTAATGTGGAAGCGAGCAACGCCACGGAAAATGGCTCGGCGAAACGAAACGGAAAGAAATCGAGTCGAAGCCGGTAGAAGTCGGGGCATAAGGCCCCTCCCACCTTATGTTCATCGCCACCACAGTCCGCGTGACTGTGGTGGCGATTTCGTTTTTAGTGGCATTGTTAGTTGTCTAAAGCGCGATGGGATTAGCCGAATACAAAAAGAAGCGGAACTTTTCGGTCACGGCCGAGCCGAGCGGCAAGCCGTTGCCCAAGCTCGTGAAAGGGTCGTCCCGCTTCGTGATTCAAAAGCACGACGCCAGCCGGTTGCATTACGATTTCCGTCTCGAGATGGAGGGCGTGCTGAAATCGTGGGCGGTGCCGAAAGGGATTCCGTCGGAGAGAGGCGAAAAACACCTGGCCGTGGAAGTCGAGGACCATCCAGTCGAATACGCGACCTTCGAGGGCATCATCCCGGCCGGGCAATATGGAGGCGGGACGGTGATGGTTTGGGACCGCGGCAACTACCACGTTTACGGGGAGGATCCGCTCAAAGCGCTGAAGGAAGGAAGGCTCCATCTCGTGCTCGACGGCGAGAAGCTGAAGGGAGAGTGGGCTTTGATCCGGACGCGAATGGATGGCAACAAGTCACAGTGGTTGCTTCTGAAAAGCGGCGCGAGCGTAAAGCCGATCTCAAAAAAGAGCGACGAACGATCGGTCAAGACAGAGCGGACCATGGCGCAAATCGCGGCGGAACGAGATGCCGAGTGGCAATCGAATCGGGACGACAAGTCGAAATCGATGCTTAAAAAAAAAGACAATCGAGTGCCCGAAAGTGAGTCCAGGAAGAGGCCGGCGAAAGTCAGCGCGTCGCGTTTTCCCAAGAAAGAATTAGCGAAGTTGCCGGCGGGCAAACCGCGGTTCATCCCGCCGATGAAGCCGCGATTGCTCGAAACGCCGCCGACCGCCGGAGATTGGGTTTACGAGTTGAAATTCGACGGGATCCGTCTGATCGCCGTGAAGAAGGGCGCGAAGGTCAACCTGATTTCGCGAAACGAAAACGAACTGGCCGGCCGGTTTGCGGACGTAGCGGAAGCGATCGGGTCGCTGCCGGTCGATGATTGCGTGATCGACGGGGAAGTCGTTGCCCTGGATGAAAAAGGGGGCTCGTCCTTTCAGTTGTTGCAGGCGCATGAAATGGAAGGGCGGCGGGCTCCGATTTATTATTACGCCTTCGATTTGCTCCAGGCCGCCGGGAAGAGCATGATTGGATTGTCGCTCGAACGCAGGAAGGAACTGCTCTCGTCGCTTTGCGAAGGCGCGCCGGATTCGATCCGATTTTCCGGTGAGCTTGGAGGCGATCCGGTAGTGCTGCTCCACGAAGTGAAACGACTGGGACTGGAAGGCGTCATCGGCAAACTGCGCGGTTCGGTTTACGAACCGGGCCGGCGCAGCGGCGCCTGGATCAAACTCAAATGCGTAAACGAACAGGAGTTTGTTATCGGCGGGTTCACGCCGCCGCAGGGTTCGCGAAAACATTTCGGCGCGTTGCTCGTTGGTTATTACGAAAAGAAGCGTTTGCTCTTCGCCGGCAAAGTCGGGACCGGGTTTGACAGCAAGCTGCTCGCCTCACTGCATAAGCAGTTCAAGGCGGAGAAGCGAAGTGATTGTCCATTCGCGGATCTGCCATCGAAGCAAGGCGGAGAGTGGGTCCTGGGGATCACACCCGCGATGATGCGCAAGATCGAATGGGTGAATCCTGTTTTTGTTGCCCAGATAAAGTTTGCCGAATGGACGCGCGA
>QHBM01000014.1 GCA_003244145.1 Chthoniobacterales bacterium | reverse complement strand
TCGTGCCAGTTGGCCGTCGGCCAGAGATCCGAAACGGTCGCGACCTCGCCTTCATCCTCGGAGACGCGGAGCTTGAGCCGCAAATGAATCGCCAGCGTCATCGAATAAAGCTCGTAAACAATTTCAAAGCGGGGCTCGTCGCCGAAGTTATCCACGCTGGTAATGTCGACCAGGTAATCGAACGAAAGTTCGTCCCTGCAAAACTGCGCCACTTCGCGCAGGTCGGCCGGCAAAATGACAAAAGTCGTTTCGCCGCGGAACTCGATTTTCTCCTGGATCTTCGCACCCAGAAGTTTGCCGAGCGAAGCGAGAAGGTCCGGCCCCATCATGCCATGACGCCGTCGAGGTGATGCATGAGCTCGCGCTTTTGTTCGCGGAACGAGCTTTCGCCGGAAATTTTTTCCTGCAATTTCATCAAACCTTCCAGGAGCGCTTCCGGCCGGGGCGGGCATCCGGAAACATAAACATCCACCGGCAGCAATTGGTCGATCCCCTGGAGGACGGCGTAAGAGCGATACATTCCGCCAGTGGAGGCGCAGGCGCCCATGGCGATGACCCATTTCGGCTCCGGCATCTGCTCGTAAATTCTTTTCACGGCCAGCGCCATTTTGTAGGTCACGGTGCCCGCGACGATCATCACGTCACATTGCCGCGGCGAGAAGCGCATCACTTCCGCGCCGAAGCGCGAGATGTCGAAACGCGCGGCAGCGGTCGCCATCAATTCAATCGCGCAACACGCGAGGCCCATCGGCATCGGCCAGAGCGAATTCTTGCGCATCCAGTTCATGGCCGCGTCCAGGCGGGTGAAAATGACGTTGCCTTCGATCTTCGAATCGTAAGCGGCGGGACGGATTTCGCGCATGGCGAAACACTAGGGTTGCGCCTTTGCTCCGCAAGAGAAATCCTGGCACCAGCAATCCGAAAATAAATTAAAAAAGTTAAGCGCGATACATCCAGCCGATTCAATCCGTTCGAAGAGATTGCAAAACTAAATCTCGTCGTCCCCAGGCCCCTCGCCGAAGCAGTTCTCTCGACCCCGGACCTCCGCGACGCGGATACAAAGGAGGTCCAAATGCATCGAAAGTTTGTTCGGCAGGCATTATTCAGGTCCCTGCCGTTTTTCCTCATTCAATCGGCCGCCCTCGCGGTCCCGCCCATCCAGCCCCCGTTGCCGTCGCCCATGCCACCGGTCATAGTTTACGTTCCGCCGACCCCGGCTCCCGCGCCTAGCGTAAATCCCAATGAGTCGCTCCCTGTGGCGATCAACTACGGGCAGGGCCAGGCACGGCAGGTCAATATGTATCACGGGACGATGGAACCCGTCGGGCTCCTTCCTAATCAAAGCGTCAACGTCACTGTTGCGCTCCCTACAACCACAGCAGGAGCCACGGTGCAGCTTGGTCCTCTCGATGGCGGGCGGATCGGATCTCCGGCACCTCCTGGGACGGAGATCGTCACCTCCACCATAACCCTCGATGTTCCCGCCACCGGAGCGGTTCAGTTCAACTTTCAGACCAACCGCACCCCCGGGCTTTACCGGGTGCTGATGACGGTCGGGGGCAAGCAATATCTTCTTCAGTTCTATGCCGCCAGGCCCGCGGCCACGCATTAACCCTTCCCTCCCATGAAACAATACTTTCGGTTTCTGGCGCTGGCGCTCTTGCTTGGTTTTCTGTTGCCGCGGCTCTCCCGCGGCGAAGTGGGCAATGACAACCCGATGGGGCCGACGGGAGAATACAACGGCAGCATCACCACGGGCGGGTCGTATGATCCCTACACCGGAAACGCCAAGCGCTTCATCGACGATCTCACCGTCACCGGCAGTGTGGGCGCTTATCCGCTGAAATGGACACGAGTGCTCAATACCCGCAACCCAAGTCCCTGGTCGCACAGTTACAACTGGGGCCTTTGGGTACGGCCGTACGCGCCTTACCACTATTATGACCCCCCGTACGAAGGACCGGGCGCTGTGGTCAATTATCCCGACGGCCGGACGTTGAACTTTGCCGTGGCCGAGCAGCCCTACACCTATTTTCAGGACCCGAGCATTGCCGAACCGCAGGATCGCCTTGTCCATATGGGAGGCGGAAATTTTGATTTGTGGATGCGTGATGGAGGCAAGGTGAGGTTCCAGCACCCGGCCGGTTCGACCAGCGGCTACGACCTTGTCGCCACCCAGATCATCGACCCCTATGGGCAACCAACATTGCTCACTCGCGACGGAGCCGGGCGTCTCTCGCAGATCACGGAGCCGGGCGGACGTTACCTGCAAATCAACTACAACAGCGACGGGATTTCTAGTGTCCAGGCCTTTTCCGCGCCGGGCCAGCTCACGGAAACGGTAAGCTATACCTACACCACCGGCTACACCGGGAGTTACAGCTACAGGGCCATGACTCGGGCGGATTACGACGATGGCACCTATGCCACCTACACCTATGGCGCAAGCAACACATGCGAGATCCCCGCCGGCTTGATCCAGACCTGCGACGATGTGCGCTTCGCAGGCCCGATGAAGAAGATCGAATACGAATACATGTTGCCCGGCGGGCCGTACGAAGTCTCCTATGGCCAGATCAAGCGGGAGAAAAACGCCACCACCCACCAGATCGTTTCGGAGGTGACATATCCCACGTATAACCCCAGGGCCCTTGGACGGATGCTGACTTTCAGCGCACCGAGACGCGGGGTGACGGCTCGACCCGCCTCTTCCAATACACCAGTGACGGTCACGGGGAACTGAAGAGCTACACCGACTTCAAAGGTCAAACCACTCAGATCACCTTCCCGCCGATGGGCGTGGGCCCCTACCGCAAGAGCGTGATCGACGCTCGCGGAAACACCTCTTCGGCCGACATGGAATGGAACGCTAACGCTGTCGTGCGGATAACCCACGCCGATAATTCCACGGTGACCTTCACCTATACCGATTCGGCGAATCCCTATTACCTCGCGTCCAGGACAAACGAGCGCGGTTACACCACCTATTTCGACCGGGACGGCAACAACCGCATCTGGCAAACGCGCTACCCAGATGGCGGCATCGAGCAGTTTAGTTACAACGGGTTCGGCCAAGTCGTAACCCACCTGATGACCAGCGGTGGCACGGAGACATTTGGTTATGATGGGCGGGGCCTCAAGACCAGTTCGACCGACCCGTTCGGGAACGTTACCCAGTATCATTACTACTCCGGCGGAGCCTGGGCCGACCGGCTGCAAAATGTCGTTGATCCCAATGGCAACGCCACCTGGTACGAGTACAACGGGCGCGGGGAAGTGACAAAGGTGACCCATCAGGACGGCACTTACGTCCAGAGCAGCTACAACCCTGATGGCACTCTGGCCACGAGTACCGACGAACTGGGGCACACGACCAATTACACCTACGACGAATACAAACGCGTCCTGACGGTAACCAACCCGTTGAACGAGACCACGACCAATAGCTACGCGCTGGATTGGGCCAACCCGCTCCTTCACACTACAAACAGCATCAAATTCACCACTTCCCCCATGAACAAGAATGTCGTATTCGATTACGACGCGAACTTCCGCAAAATCGACCAGGTCGCCGCGCTCGGCACCGCGGACGAGGCCTGGACCTTCTTCGAGTACGATGCGGTGGGCAACTTAACGAAGACGACCGATGCGCGCTGGAACGCCACCAACTTCGGCTACGACAACCGCAACCGGCAAACGTCCGTGACGAACGCGCTCAATCAAACGACCTACACCGGGTATGACGGCGTGGGCAATAAGACCAGCGAGATGCGGCCCGATTACACGTCGCGCTCCTGGGTCTATGATTCAATGAACCGCCTGATCGACCATTATGGATTCGCGGGCGAGCATGTCGCGCATTACGATCACGATCCGGCCGGCAACGTCACCCAGATCATTGACGCCAAAGGGGCTTCGTATTCCTTCAGCTACGATGCGCTCAACCGCAAGACCAGCGAGACCTATCCCTACGACGCCACGGGCGCCGCGCGGACGGAGCTTTTTTGGTATGATGCAGTCGGCAATCTAAGCCAATACAAGAACCCGGCCGATCAATACAAATACTTCTCCTACGACAGCCGCCACCGGGAGCGAGATACCTGGTGGAACGGGGGCGGCCAGTGGATCACGAAAAATTACGATGCCGCCAGCCGCGTGACCAGTGTGACCACCAACAACGGCGAGACGACGGTCGGCTATGGCTACGACGACGCCAACCGCCAGCTTTGGGAAGACCAGACCGTCGCGGGTTACGCGACCCACCGCATCCAGCATGACCGCGATGCGGACGGCAACGCCACTAACACTTACATCCCGGGTTATTTTTTGCTTTGGTATACCTATACCCAGCGCAACCAGCTATCTCAAATCCAGGACGGTGGTCACACACCCTGGTTTACCTTCACTTACGACGCGGCTGGCAACATGACCAAGCGTCAGGCCGTCTATGGTGGAGTGAACGACTCGATGAACTGCCCCAGCGCGCAATACGACCCGCTCAATCGACCCACGATGTGGGAAAACACGGGCGCGGCGGATACTGCTTTCGCGCGGAGCTGGTATCAGTATGATAATGTGAACCGGGAAGTGGCGACCTGGCGCGACGAACAATCGGGTAAGGGCGAGGCCTTTGGCTATGATGCGATGAATCAGCTCACGAGCGTGAGTTACAATGCCGACCAGGTTTCGACCGGGACTCCGGTTAACGCGACTCGCACGGTGAGCTACAACGTGACCCCGCTCAATCGGCAAAGCGTAACAGACAGCATAGAAGGAGTGCAAACTTACACGCCGAACGCGCTCAACCAGTATGAGAACATCGGTGGAGCGGTCAACAGCTACGATGGGAATTTCAACCTGACCGTACTGGGCGGCTCCAGTTTTTATTATGACTCAGCCAGCCATCTTGTTTCGGCCAACAGCGGAGAGGACTCCGCGCAATTTGTTTATGATGGGCTTGGCCGCTGCCTGAAGCGGACGGTCAACTGGGAGACCACCCTGATCGCCTACGATGGCTGGAAGCCGATCGTGGAATGGGATGAGTGGGGTTACTTAAAGGCTTGGAACATTTACGGGCCTGGGCCGGACGAGATCCTGTGGCGTTACTCTGATCGCTACGGGCATTTGCGCTACCATTTGGATCGCAATGGCAACGTGGCGTTTCTGCTCGATCTGAACGGAACGGTGCGAGAAAAATATACCTACGACGCCTTTGGGCGGCCGACCGTGAGCGACTGGGACGGGGAGAACGCGCGCTCGTGGAGCTGGTATGGGAACCGGTTCATGTTTAGCGGACGGGAATGGATCCCAGAGCTAGGCATCTACGATTACCGGAATCGGATGTATCATCCGGGTCTCGGCCGCTTCCTCCAGACTGATCCGGTAGGCTTCGATGCCGGCGACATGAACCTCTTCCGCTACTGCGCCGATGATCCGGTGGATCGCAGCGATCCAACGGGGTTGGAGGGCGAAGAATACAATTTCGAGTATGCGAGTTCGGTAGCGAGAACGCAGGCAATGGCTGCCCAATTTGCGCCCGACGTAAAAAGTGTATCCGTGCACATAAAGCCCGACAGCTCCAGCGCAACCGGAAGGACTCTGACATACGTGCCTAGCAAAATGGTTGCGGTTCTTAGGAATTCTTCAGGGCGTGGGTACGAAGTTTCGAAACCAATGGACGGGAAACCGGTGCTGACAGGTTATGTCGGAGGCAAGCCTCAGTTCTTTGAGCAAGAGGGGGGTAGCCTTACTGCAGATCAGGCGCACCGCGCCGCGAACTTGGTTCACATTCACAACAATAAGAACACCGGAATTGCCAGGGCAGGGAATAGTCGCTACGACAATGAACTTTATAAGCAAGGTGTGACAATGGAAAGGATGGATGCATCAGATAGAACGAAGTGGGACCGCCGAGAACCCACTGCAAATGGCGGTTACAAGGATAGCGTTATTCCTGCCGGAGGAACTTCCACTGGTAGTGCATCGGGAGCCCCGAGCGCCAAAGACATAGATATGGCTCACCAAGCGACAGGAGTGCCCAGCCTGGGAGCTGAATCGGTGAATTACGTTAATGGCAGGCTATGAGCAGGCACGCAATTGGGTTTCCGAAGCACGCGATCTCCCGGCGTGGCTCATTGCATTCTAATGTTGCCCAAGGCGTCTGGACCATCAGGGAAAAGGACTTCAAGCGGCGGTGCTGGGTAGTGTTTTTGGTCATAGCAATGACTCTGGTCTCTAATTTGTCTCCGATCGAAGCCCAGAACTCTAACCGGGATTATTGTTTAGCACGGGAAGGACGGGTTTCTGTGGTCGGTGCTGAGGACACCGCACTTTACGAGAGTAAATTGTTCGTGACCAAAGACGATCTTGCCAGATATGTCTTTTTAACGAACGCGAAAAACGATGGTGACCGCTCCGCTGCAGTGTACCGCGCCCTAGGAAAAGCGGGATCGCTGCCGGGAGACTACTGGATTACATCGACGGAAGCTTCGGTGGCACTGTCGGACTGTATTCCCACTGCAGTTGAGAAAGCGCGGGTGGATCCCCGCAGCGTTAAGGTCCGGCGCGCTGATGCCCCACTTCCAGCATCAACGGCGCAGATCGTACACGAGTTATGGGTGACAATGCTGGAAAAGAGCCGCATCGACGAACGAGCCGTCCCGTGCGCTCCAACTGCCATTATTTCTGCGACCACCGCGCGCGGCGTTCGCCTCAAGGCAGTAACGGTTTCGCTTGGAGAAGACTCTCCGTGTCTGGCTTTGATGCGCCTGGGAGTCTCGCTGATCAACTACTCTCAATCGCCGGCGTCTAAACGGGTTGAAGCAGCGCGCGAGATCGAGAAGGAAAGCACCCGGTTACTTAAACGCGTTTCGCAAGACAGGTAACAGTGCGCGAGGTAGGAAAGCGCGCCAGAGGCTGAAGGGGTCGGTTCCGAGTATCGACAATCCGCCAACCGAATCGGCGTCATCGCCAAAGTCGGCGATCACGCCTTGAAGGCAGCGGAGAATCGAGCGCCGTTTTGCTGCATTAAATTGGAACGGCCCACCTGCGCCACCGCCTTCGCAGAACGAGACCCGGCACGCATCGCGCCGGCAGAGCACTCGCCCCAAGAAATCCCCTAACGAGTCCTCTGCCGTCACGCTGCGTGCTAGCCGAACCCCCTCCGCCCTCTGTCACTTCGGCTGCTTCCACGGGCGTGAATGAATGGGGGTCAGACCTTGAGATTGACAACTAATAGCGGTTAGTTTAAGAGATGGTCGATGCCGCGACCGCTGCGAATTGAATATACCGGGGCGCGCTATCACCTGATGAGTCGGGGCGATCGGCGGGAAAACATTTTCGCCGATGAGGAGGATCGTAAGCAGTTTCTTGTCTTGCTCGGGAAGACCTGTGGGAAGAACGGGTGGGAAGTGCACGCTTACTGCCTGATGAGCAACCATTGGCACGCGGTCGTGGAGACACCGCAACCGAATTTGGCGGCGGGAATGCGCTGGTTGCTGGGCACCTACACGCAAAGCTTTAATCGCCGGCATCGACAGTGGGGCCATTTGTTTGGCGGACGTTATAAGGCGCAATTGATCGATGAGCGCACGGCGTCCTATCTGGTGCAAGCGTGCAATTATGTGCACCTGAATCCGAAACGGGCTGGGCTGGTGGCGCTGGGGGCGCCGCTGCAAGCTTACCCTTGGAGCAGTTATCCCGCTTACTTGAAGCCGGGCTTGCGTCCGGAGTGGCTGCGGGTCGATCGGGTGCTGGGTGAGCACGGACTGCAAAGCGATACGGCCAGGAGTCGAAGGGAATTTTCGCGGCGGATGGAAGCGATCTGTGCGGTCGATCTGGCGAAGGAACACGAGCCATTGCGGCGGGGATGGAAGCTGGGGGCGGAAGATTTCGTTGACCGGCTGACCGACAAGGTGGCGCGGAAGCAGGGCCAGGATGAAAGGGCACGCGGAGGGCGAGAGGTCGACCATGTCCTGGCGGAACGGCTGGCGCAGGAATGTTTACAGGCCGTGGGTTGGACCACGCGCGACCTGGAGCAGAATCCCAAAGGCGACTCGATCAAAGTGGAAATAGCGCGGCAACTGCGCAACCAGACACCGATGACACGTCGTTGGATCGCGCAGCGCCTGCGGATGGGCAGTGCCGGTTACCTTTCGCAGCTTTTGGGAAGCATATGACGATCTCAAGGTCTGACCCTTTCTCTTTCTCCTTCCCCGGGGGCCGCGATGATATCGGGCGGGAAGACGAGCGAAGCGATACTGGGAGAGGATGATTAACCGTATGAGAACTTCCGTTCAATGAACTTGCGAGGACAATCTTGGGCCCTACCGCGACTGAGCGCGGTATTTCTGATTGTTATGTTGTTCGCGAATGTTGTTTGTTTGGACTGCGTGGCAGCAAGTCAGCGACAGCCTGAAGCCGCGTGGTCGAAATCATTCAATGGCGTGACCGCCAAGTTTAAGATTGGGACTCCTATAATCCGAATCGACGAACCGTTGAAAGTAACTGCCGTTTATCGAAACGAGGGGCGTCAATCGGTTACTTTTAGAATTCTGCCACTTATACTTGATGTTCATGTGTATCAGAATGGGCGCAAGGTGCCGTTTGAAAGTCCGTTTTTCTCCGTAGAGCAACCCTATTCAGAAATCACCTTAGCACCCGGTGAAACCACACGAGTTGAGGACGATCTATACGTTGGTGCACGTTTTCAACTAGTCCCGGGTAAGGATGCTACTATCTGGTTTTGCTATTTCCTACCTTTGCTGCCTGACAAAGCTATGGAGAAGCTATACGAGCGGAAATATCGTGTCGTAAACCACGCGGTTGCTTGGGAGAATCATGGGCATACCTTTAAGGTGATCAAGTAGATTCAAAAGGTTAAGCGTTAGAGACGAAAAGGGGGTCAGAGGAATGGGGGTCAGTGTGCAAAACTTGACAGAATCAGAGTCGGCGTCATCGCCCAAGGCGGCGATCACGCCTTGAAGCAAGAGTCAGCGCGGTGTTGCCGCAGTTGAAAGCGAACGGCGATCCTGCGCCACCGCCTTCGAACGAGACCCGGCACGCATCGCGCCGGCAGAGCACTCGCCTAAATCCCCTAACTCCGAAAGCGTTCGCGAGCGGGCGAGTCCTCTGCCGTCACGCCGCGTGCTAAAGAACCCCCCTCCGCCCTCTGTCACTTCGGCTGCTTCCACGAGAATCATACAACAGCGGTGAGGCAAAGTGCCGCCTTGGTCACTCGCGTCTAACGCGGCTCGTGTCTTCTGCCGCTCTCCTAAAAGGAGGCCTCCGGCAGAGGCGGTGCGCTTCACTTCGTTCCCCCACGTTTACCTCACCGCGCGTTGTATGATCTAGTGGGGGCAGCCGGCGCGCCAGAGGGCTCCGGGGGCGAAGACCCCAAAGACCCGAAGGCGGCGGCGCAGGATCGCCGGGAGAAAGTTAGCGCTGTCGCGAAATGTTTTTAGAAACGCTCCCGCGACTGGCCACGCGTGAAGGTCGCTGCGCTCAAGAGTGTGCAGGCCGGAGCGACGCGCGGATTGCAGATGGGGCGTTAGGCCGGCCTGCAGCCAACTCGGTCGCGAGCTAAGAAAGTGCCGGCGAGAGCTTCTCATTGGCAGGCCACGGCGCCGCGGCCTCGGGAGGAGCCGCCGTGAACTCTGCGAGCAACGCTTCCCGGCCGATGTAACGATCGAGCGTGCTGGCGCACGGAAATTTTTAGGCGGCGGCTCCAGAGGAGAAAGCTGCTTTTACGCAGCGACACCTCGCGCAACGCAGTCCGTCGTCTCGAGCTGCGTTGTCGGCGCCGTCTCACGACGGCTGGGAAAAGAAAAATCTCAGGTGCTGGATTTTTGCAGCACCGTGTCGAGCATCTCACTGACAAAGCGTTGCCTGGCTCGAGGTAATTGGCCGATCTGCTCAATTTGCTTTTGCAGGCGTGAGGGAGGACCGGGCTTGCGCCCGTTCTTCGGCGCTGCCGCGCCGATCAAATCCGCGACTGAAACACTGAGCACTTCGGCGCAGCGGTGGATGAAATCCAACGATGGGTTAGTCGCCTTGCGCTCGTAGTAACCGATGTTTACGCGAGTGGTGCGGAGCAATTTGGCCAGGGCTTCCTGTGAAAGTCCTTTGGCCCGGCGGGCAGCGGCGAGCCGTTTGCCGAAATCGGGAGCATCTTTGGTGGGCGGACGTCCTGCCATGTCGGCAGGATAAACCCAGGTTTGGGGAAGGGGCGGAGGGGGTCAGTCCTGAGTATTGACAATAACGGTGATTGGAGGGATTGTTCGAGAATGGCTCGCCCGCTACGACTGGAGTATGCTGGAGCGATCTATCACGTGATGAACCGTGGTGATCGGCGGCAAGCCATTTTCCGTTCGGAGCAAGATAGAGTCTTGTTTCTGGAGACACTGGCTGCGGTGTGCACGAAGGCCGGGTGGCAGGTGCATGCCTATTGTCTGATGAGCAATCATTTTCATGTGGTGGTAGAGACACCGAGAGCGAATTTGGTGAATGGGATGAAATGGCTGCTCGGGACTTACACGATGAGATTCAATAGGCGACATCGCTTCAGTGGGCATCTCTTCGGCGGACGCTACAAGGCACAAATGATTGATGAGAGCGAACCGCTTTACCTGCGGATGGCATCCGATTATGTGCATCTGAACCCGGCGAGAGCGGGTTTGGTGGAGGGAAAGAAGCCACTCGAGAGCTATGCTTGGAGCAGTTATGCGGCTTATCTTTCAGCGCCGCGCTGCCGCCCAAGTTGGCTTCGAGTGGACCGGCTGCTGGGCGAACACGGGATCGTCTCCGACAATGCCAGGTGCCGGCGCGAGTTCAGTCGGCGGATGGAGCACGAGCGCAACCTCGATCAAACAACGACGTTGGCACAGCTCCGGGGAGGATGGCTTGTCGGCGCGGAGGATTTTGTCGCCCGATTGCTGGAGCGGGTCGAGGGAAGAGTGAAAGAGCACCATGGCGGTCGAGAACGGGCCGAAACCGAGCTTGAGAAAGCGCGAAGGATTATCACTCGGGAACTTGCGGCTGCGGCCTGGGATGCGAAGCGTCTACGCGTGGAAGCAAAAAGTCATCCGATTAAGATAGGGATCGCCCGGATTTTGCGGGCTCAGACTACAATGCCTCTGAAGTGGATTGCTGATGCGCTCGCCACCGGTAGCTGGACTTATCTTAACCATTTGCTTCATCGCAGAATAGTTGAAACTCAGGACTGACCCTTGATGAGGACTCCGGCCAGCGCCATTTTGTAAGTGACCGTGCCCGCGACGATCATTACGTCACATTGCCGCGGCGAGAAGCGCATCACTTCCGCGCCGAAGCGCGAGATGTCGAAACGCGCCGCGGCGGTCGCCATCAATTCGATCGCGCAGCACGCCAGGCCCATCGGCATCGGCCAGAGCGAATTCTTGCGCATCCAATTCATTGCCGCGTCCAGGCGGGTGAAAATGATGTTGCCTTCGATCTTCGAATCGTAAGCGGCGGGACGGACTTCGCGCATGGCGAAACACTAGGGTTGCGCCTTTGCTCCGCAAGAGAAATCCAGAAAGCCGATCGCCTCGGAAACCGTCCGAAAGAATCCTGCGCTAACCCGTGGCCTGCATCGGATACTCGGGCACGATATTGACGTGGCTCGAGGCGATGACTTCGTGCACGATCTTGCCCAACTCCGCTGCTTCGTACGGTTTCGCGATCACGCCGCGGAATCCGAAATCCTGATAACGGCTCATGGTTGCATCCATGGCGTAGCCGCTGGAAACGATCGCGTTCACGGTCGGATCGATCTCGATCAATTTCTTCAAGGCTTCCTTGCCGCCCATCCCGCCCGGCAGGGTGAGGTCGAGGATGACCGCATCGAAGCGCTGGCCTTCCTCAAATTTTTGCCGGTAGATCTCGACGCCTTCTACCGCGCTTTCCGCCTGGGTCACGACGTAACCGAGGCGATCGAGGGTGAACTCAACGAGCGCGCGAATCGCTTCTTCGTCGTCCACAATTAAAATGCGGCCGGTGCCGGAAATGACCTGGTTCATCTGCCGCGGCGGCTCGACCGGGATCTCGTGATGCCGGAGCGCGGGCAGATAAAGGGTAAAGGTGGAACCGGAATGGACTTCCGATTCCACGCAGATGAGGCCGTTGTGGTTCTTGATGATGGAGTAGGTGGTGGCGAGTCCCAAACCGTTGCCCTTCGGCTTGGTCGTGAAATAAGGATCGAAAATTCGCTTCAGTACGGTCTCCGACATGCCGACGCCTTCGTCGCGGATGCCGATGCGAATGTAATCGCCGGGAAGCAGATCGGGAATTTGGGGGTTGGTGTCCGAATCGTAACTGAAATTGTCGCAGCTTACCCGCAGAGTTCCGCCATTGGGCATCGCTTGGTCGGCATTGACGACGAGGTTCGCCACGACCTGACTGATTTGTCCGGGATCGATTTCGGCTGGCCACAGATCGGCGCCGAAGAGGAATTCGCTCCGGCTGTGCGTTCCGCGCAAAGAGAAGCTGACCGTATCCTGGATAAGTTTTCCGATCGACGCGGTCTTCTTAATCGGAGCGCCGCCGCGCGCGAAGGTGAGGAGCTGCTGGGCCAGGTCGCGCGCCCGCATCGAAGCATTCTTCGCGTCGTTTAGCCGCGCGCCCATCTCATCGTCCGGAGGCAGAACGAGGCAAGCGAGAGAAATATTCCCGATAATCGCGGTGAGCAGATTATTGAAGTCGTGCGCAATTCCACCGGCGAGCAAGCCGAGTTGTTCCAGGGTCTCGGCTTTGCGTCGCTCGGCTTCATTGCGCTGACGTTCGGTGATGTCGCGGAAAACAAGCACCACGCCGGCGACTTCGTTCTTGCTGTCGCGAATAGGGGAGGCGACCTGCTCGATCACGTGTTCCAGGCCGTGGCGCGATTTCAGGGTCGCGTTCTCCGGCATGCTCAGGAGAATGGATTGGGCTTCGGTGCGTGAGCCACTCCTTTGGGCGCGGGCTTGCGCGGCCAAATCGATGGCGATGTTATATACCGCCTTGAGCGGCTGCCCGATCGCTTCCTTCGAAGTCCAACCGGTAAGATTCTCGCCGGCGTTGTTGATCATAATGATCCTGCCCTGCACGTCGGTCGTGATTACGCCGTCTTCGATCGAGCGCAATGTGACGGCGAGGCTTTCCTTGTCGGCGGCAATTTCCTGCTCGAAGCGTCTCCGTTCCGTGACGTCGCGCACCATCGCAACATAAAGCTGCTGCCGGTCGACCATCATTTCGCTCAACGAAATTTCGATTGGGAAAATCGCGTGCCGGCGAGTGCGGCCCACCGCCATGGTGGTGCTGCCGGTGCGCGCGGCCAGATCATCCCAGGCACAGGCGACTGGTTCCGGTTCGTTGCCATAGGACTTCGGAACGAGCTTGGTGAACTTGTGGCCGACCATCTCGTTGTTAATGCACCCGAACATTTTTTCGGCGGAAGGATTCATCGAACAAATAATGCCGTGCTTATCCACCGTGATCATGCCATCGAGAATGTTTTCGATGATGGAGCGAATCCGGGTCTCGACGCCTTCCAGTTTCACCAGCTGCCGCCGCACCAGGACGAAGCTGTAACTGTTCGAAACAATCAAGAGGCCCACCGCAAACACACACAGGATCGCCAGGCCGGTGGTCTTGAGAATCCGTTCGCGGCTGGCCGAGGTGGATCTCGATTCGTAGAGGTTCTTCTCGTTGGTCTGGAAGCTTATGAGCATCTCCCGGATGTCCGCCATCAAGGCTTCACCAGCGGCATGGGAAACGGCAGCAGTGACATCTTTGCCGGTCCGCTTGGCCTCCATCTCCGGAGTGGCCGCGCCGGAAACCCAGCGTTCGACCCCTTTGCGGATATCGCCCAGTGCCTCCGTTTGCTCGGGTGAATTTACGACGAGAATGGAGAGGTAGCCGTGGTAGGTGTAGAAATCCGCGGTCGCACGCTTGTAGGCTTCCGCAAAAGTGTTCTCGCCGGTCAGGAGGTAGCCCCGCTTTTCCTTTTGCATCTCGATGACGGAGCGTTCCAGCTTCGTCATGAAGTCGAGAATCTGGGTCGATTGCGTCGCCCATTCCTGTTCTCGCATGCGCTGGTTGAGAACGATCTGCTCCTCATTTTGGAGTGATTGGAGATTTTCCCGCGCTTGATCGAGCAATGCATTTCCCAAGGCACCAGCGGATTCGTTCAGGACCAAGGAACGATTGGGTTGCCGTCCATTCATTTGTGGCAAGGCAACTGTCTCCAACCACTTCTGGACGATTTCCTGTAATTTCATTACCCGCTTTCTTTGGGGCGGGCTGTCCAGAATCAGGACGGTGAGATTTTCGATGCGCTGTTTGATGAGCTCACGGCGGCGGTCAAATGCCGCCCGGTAGGACGCTTCGCCTTCGAGCAAATAACCCCGATGCCCCGTTTCCAGCGCCGCGATGTCGTTCTGGATGACACTGCTGAGGCGCATCACCTCCAACGTATGCGCCCGCAATGTTTCCTGGTGGTGATTTCGAAGGGTAACGAAAAGGAAAAGGCCGGCGAGGAAAGTGATGACCACGATTCCGACGGCGGTGCCGGAGAGGAGCTTGAAGTGAAAATGTTTCGGGCTGAAAAGCCAGGCGACGCTTCTGCCAAAAAGTCCGCTCCGGCCAATAGGGGTTGGGGGCGCGTCGATGTGCGTCATTACCAATTCCACCAAGCAAATACCCTGCCACGACCCTGGAACCCGCATACGGGGTCCGAGGGACCCTTTGCCAGGGGAGAGCTTAGTACCGGACGCGAACGAGAAATAGTCCATCTGCCGGGGCCGCATGGCGTCCGCGTGGATTTGCTTTGCGGGGCGACTGCAAACGGGCCGCGATCTCAGCCGCTGGCGCCGTGCCGAGCCCAACGCGCACCAGCATTCCCACCATCATGCGCACCATCTTGTAGAGAAAGCCGTTGCCATCGAATTCGATTGAGATCATCGCGCCGGCCCGCCGAACTTTGACCGAGCGAATAATCCGAGTGGTATCGGTCTCAGGCGTTCCCCGATTCGCGACGAAGGAGGCGAAATCGTGTTCGCCACAAAAGCTCTGCGCGGCTGCGGCCATGGCCTCGACATCGAAAGAATTCCGGACGTGCCAGGCGCGACCGCTTTCAAACGGCGGCAACACGGCGGCGTTCCAGATTCGGTAACGATATCTCTTCCCCTTTGCCGAAAATCGCGCGTGAAAACTATCGGAAACAAAGCCGCACCGCATGATGCGAATCGCCGGCGGCAGGATGCCATTTAGCGCCAGGATCCAGCGCTCCGGGGCGTAACGGCGAGCAGGCAAATCAACGTGCGCGCATTGCGCGATCGCGTGTACTCCCGCATCGGTCCGCCCCGCTCCGTGTACGCGCACGGGTTGGGAGCAAATCAGTTGGAAAGCCGCTTCAAGATGATCCTGGATCGTATTGCCGCCGGCCTGACTTTGCCAGCCAGCGAAGGAAGCGCCGTCGTAGGATACGATCAGTTTCAGCCGGGAAGGCATCTACTCGGCGGAAGGCATGTCTCGGAGCAAGTCGCGACCGGGCGCAGTTTGTAAGCCGTCGAGATATCCCTGCAGGATCATTTGCGCCGCGACCTGATCGACGAAGCTTCTCGAATTGCGCGTTTTTTGGCCGCTGTCCCGCAACGCGCGATTGGCGGCCATGGTGCTCAGGCGCTCATCCCAGGTCACGACTTCGCACGAAAGTGCCGCCCGCAGTTTCTCAGCGAAGGCAAGGGCATCGCGCGCCGCTTCGCCGACACTGCCATTCATGTGCCGGGGCAAACCCACCACGACCCGTTCCGCGTTTTTTTCCCGGACAATCTCGGCGATCCGGTTGACCGCGTCCCCGCGCGCGGGAATGGTTTCAACCGGATGCGCCAGCATTCCCAGCTCATCGGAAACGGCGACGCCGATGCGCGCGCGCCCGAAATCGATGCCGAGAATGCGTCGTTGGATCGGCAGGTGGCTCACTGCAATTCCTCCGGAAGTTTTCCGAGCAGGTTCTTGATTTTTTCCGCCTGATGACGATGGCAGATCAAGACGGCATCGGCCGTGCGGACCACGATGAGATTGTGCACGCCGAGCAGCGCGATGCGCGTGCCGTCAGGGTTGAAGACAATATTGTTCGTCGATTCGAGCGTGGTGATCTCGCAATTGGCGGCGTTGCCTTCCTCGTCGTTCTTGAAATATTTCGCGACCGCGCGCCAGCTTCCGACGTCATCCCAGTCAAAGCCGGCCTCGACCACCAGAACGCGATCGGCTTTTTCCATGATCGCGTAATCGAAGGA
>QHBM01000092.1 GCA_003244145.1 Chthoniobacterales bacterium | reverse complement strand
TGTCGGGGAGGCGTTGCGCGAGGCGGCGGCGGCACTCGGGCGTGCCGTCGAAATGGTGAGCGGCGTTTTGCAAAAAAACGGCCGATTGTTTTACGTGGGCGCTGGAACGAGCGGCCGCCTCGGAGTACTCGACGCGAGCGAGATTCCGCCGACGTTCGGTGCTCCGCCGGAGATGGTCCAGGGCATCATCGCCGGGGGAGTAACAGCGCTTTATCGCAGCGTGGAAGGGGCGGAAGATGAGCGCGGCAGCGGCGCGCTCGCGCTCGACGAACGCGCGGTCACGAGCGCGGACATTGTCTGCGGAATCACCGCGAGCGGCCGAACGCCTTTTGTGCTCGGCGCGCTGGTGGAGGCGAAAAAGCGCGGGGCGCGCACGATTCTGCTTACCTGCAATCCCGCGCGAGCGCGCGCGGAAGAATTCGATCTGGAGATCGATCTCACGACGGGACCGGAACTCCTGACTGGTTCCACGCGATTGAAAGCCGGGACGGCGACGAAAATCGCGCTCAACATCATCAGCACCGGCGCGATGGTCGCGTTGGGGAAAGTGCGCGGGAATTTGATGATCGATCTCGCGACGTCCAATACCAAGCTGCGCGATCGCGCGGCGCGTCTGGTGGCGGAACTAACGAAATGCGAGTACGCCGAAGCGGTGGCGCGCCTGGAACGGAGCAACTGGAATCTGCGCGCGGCTCTTCGGGAATTGTAGCTATCGCTGCGCGATGCGATTCGTCGAATGACGCCGGTGATGTTTCGCCAATGCGGAATGACGGTGATGCCGCTGGCGCCACTGCGCCGTCCGATGCCGATGATGATGGGTCACCGGCTGGATCGTCTTGCTGTCCTCGGATTCGTACCGCTCGCGCGGCGATAGCTCACGATCGTAGAAATCATCGCCGACGCGATACCGGGCGAAGACTTCCGGCGTAACCATGCGCGAGCGGACATCGCCGTCGTGGTAGCGCAGGACAAAGCTGTAAAGGCCGCTTTCCTGCTCCGTCCAATATTCGCGGGGCGGAACTAGAATCGGTCGCCGCGAAGTTCCGACAGGTCCTCGGAAAACGAACGAGTGAATGCCGGCGCAATCGAGCACGGTCGTATCCGGCAAGTGTCGCGAACGTTTCTCGACCACAACGCTGGCGAGCGCGCCGCCCGCGAAGAGAAAAGCGATAAGAGAAGCCGCAAGAAGTTTGGAGCGCATAAGAGTGTGTTCGAAAACGAAGAGTCCTGGCCGAGAGCGTTGTAGTATTTTTGCATTCGCGCCGCCAGCAAATTTTGTTCGAACCGGATCACATTCCGAAAACTCCGGCAAATCCAAAAATCTTTAAGCGCGCCGAAGGCTCCGAGCACGAAGTAAGGGAAACCAACCCAAAGGAAAAACATATGCTCTGGACTATCTTTGTTATCTTGCTGATTCTCTGGCTGCTCGGTTTCATCGGCCACTTCGGCGGCGCGCTCATTCATTTACTGCTCGTCATTGCCGTCGTCGTCCTGATCGTAAACCTGATCTCCGGCCGTCGGACACTCTAAGGCTTCCCTCATCGTGAAGCCCGCAGGAATCGTCGGGATCATCCTGATCGTGATCGGCATTATCGCTCTCGCGTACGGAGGCTTTAGCTACACCAAGCGCGAAAAGATTATCGACGCCGGCCCGCTCCAAGTCAGTGCCGATCGCGAGAAGACGATTCCTTTCCCGCCCATCCTGGGCGGCATTTGTCTCGTCGGCGGAATCGTCCTGGTGATCGCCGGCAACAGAAAAGCGTAGCGGCGCTGTAGGGACGGCGCTCTGTCGCCGTGACACCGGTCGTTTGCGTCAGCACGCCGAAACGCCGGCAGAGCGGCGTCGCCCCAAAGTTAACCGCCAGCCTTCAGCACCGCGAAGGTCTTGCTCCCTTTGCGATCGAGATACAGGAGCACGCCTTTGCGCGGGTCGGCCTTGTTCAGCGCGTCGCGAAATGAAGCGACGGTCGTGATCTTCTTGCCGTCCACTTCCGTGATAACGTCTTCGCGCTGGATATCCTGAGCAGCGGCCAGGCTGTTGTCGGCCACGTCGGTTACGATCACGCCTTGCTGCACCCCGAGCTTCAACCGCGCGGCGACTTCCTTCGTCAGTTCCTGCACCTGAAGCCCAAACTTGTTGGAATCCTCGGGTTTCGTTGGCGACGGCGGATTGATTTCGTTCGACGCGCGCGAAATCTCGCTCGGCAATTCACCGGTCGTCACCGGAATTTTCAGCGTCTGCCCTTTGCGCCAAACCGTGAGCTCCACGTTCTGGCCGATCTTCTTTCGCAAAATCTCGCGCTGCAGTTGCGTGTCGGTGCTGACCGGGGCGCCGTCCACTTGCGTGATCACATCGAACGGGCGCAGGTCGCTTTTGTAAGCCGGCGCGTCGGCCTCGATCGTGCGCACGACCACACCCTTGTCGAGGCCTTTGAACAGATCGCGGATGGAGGGATCGTCGCCTAACGACTCGATGCGAATGCCGAGCCACGGCCGCACGATCTTGTGGCCGGCAATGAGTTGCTGGCCGATTTCGTTTGCCAGGTTGCTCGGGATGGCAAAGCCGAGCCCGCGGTTCAAGCCGTTGATGAGCGTGTTCATTCCCACCACTTTTCCGTCGATGTCGCAGAGCGGGCCGCCACTGTTTCCGGGATTGATCGACGCGTCGGTTTGCAGGTAATCCGAGATGGAGTAGCCGCCGGTCGCGAGCAATTTGCTCCGGCCTTTTCCGCTGATGACGCCGTAGGTGAACGTGTAATCGAGCTTGAACGGGGCGCCGATCGCGAAGGCGAATTGTCCCACGCGCACCGCCTCGCTGTCGGCGAACTGGGCCACCGGTAAATTCGTGGCCTCGATTTTGATCACGGCCACGTCCGTTTTCTCATCCGTGCCCACGATCTTCGCCTGAAATTCGCGGCCATCCTTGAGCTTCACGTCGATTCGGTCGGCGCCCTCGACCACGTGGAAATTCGTGTAGATATAACCGTCTGCGCGCACGATGAACCCGGACCCTTCGCTTTGAATCGGCTGGGACGAGCGGGGGCCGCGCCGTGGCGCATTGTCATCCTGCGGACCCTGGAAAAAGAGATCGTCGAGGGTGGAGTTCTCGCTGCCGTCGTTTTTCTTCGTGGTTTCGATAATGACGACGCTGGGAGCCACGATTTCGAAGACTTTAGTGAACGCGCTATTGAGCTGATGGACCACGTCCTTGCCGGCATCGGCCGCGGCCGGAGGAACAGTCGAAGCCGGACCCGTTTCCGGCTGGGCCAGCGGTGGCGCGGCACGGAGGGAGGCGGCGAGAGAACAGACAGCAAAGATTTGGATGAGGGGTCGCATGATTGGGAACTTGGACACGGGCGTTACGATAGTTGTTCAATCCGCGTTTTGCGAGGCGTCCGCGTTTCTTTTCTGGGGAGCGCAGGCTGCTAGCCTGCAGTCGCCGGCAGCTTGCCGGCGACACGAAGAATCTTTTCGGCAGGCTGCCGAAAAGTGCAGGCTGGCAGCCTGCGCTCCCCAGGCCAAAAGCCGCCCGCGCACACCTTGAGGTGCCCACATTGACACGATTGTTAAGGCCATTAACCTTTCGATTCACAAACAAAAATGATCACTCTTGCCCCGGGCAAAATGGATGGAAAAGAGTTTGTCTCGCATGCGCCAGGCTATTGGCCGGACATCGCCCCCGAACTCTGGAACGATTGGAAATGGCAGCTCAAGAATCGCGTCACGTCGCTGGCGCAGCTCGAGCAGCATCTTGTGTTGTCGAACGAGGAACGCAGCGGCGTCTTGCTCTCCGGCGACAAACTCGCTCTCGCCGTCACGCCCCACTTTTTCAACCTGATCCCGCGCGATAACCCCGGGGACCCGATCCGGCGCCAGGTTATTCCGCGGATCGAAGAGACTTGGGAATCGCCTTACGACATGGCCGATCCATGCGGTGAAGACTCCCACATGCCGGTGCCCGGTCTGGTCCATCGTTATCCGGATCGCGTGCTTTTTCTGGTGACGGACCGCTGCGCCAGTTACTGCCGTTATTGCACCCGCAGCCGCGTCGTGAGCGGCGTCGGCGAACAGGAGCTGCACACCGATTTCGAGGAAGCGTTTCGGTATCTCGAACAACACACCGAAGTGCGCGACGTGCTTCTCTCCGGTGGCGACGCGCTCATTTTCAGCGACGACAAACTCGAGAAAATTCTGAGCCGGTTACGCGCGATCCCGCACATCGAGTTTCTCCGCATCGGCACGCGCGTCCCGATCTTCCTGCCCCAGCGCATCACGCCCGAGCTTTGCGCGATGCTGGCAAAGTATCATCCGCTCTGGATGAGCGTGCACGTCAATCATCCGCGCGAACTGACGATCGAAGTGAAGCAAGCGCTCGAACGTCTGGCCAACGCCGGCATCCCGCTCGGCAACCAGAGCGTCCTTCTTGCCGGCGTGAACGACGACGTCGAAACGATGAAGACGCTCGTGCACAAGCTGCTGATGTGCCGGGTCCGACCGTACTACTTATACCAGTGTGATTTAATTACAGGCTCCTCGCATCTGCGCGCCTCGGTCGCGAAAGGCATGGAGATCATCGAAGGCCTGCGCGGCCACACCACCGGTTACGGCGTCCCGCAATTCGTGATCGACGCTCCCGGCGGCGGCGGCAAGGTGCCGATCAATCCCGGCTACGTTCTGTATCACGACAACGAGAAGATCGTGATCCGGAATTACGAAGGAAAGATCTTCGAATATCCCGAGACCGGTGGCGACCAGACCGTGCAGTTTGCCCCCCAAAGAGAGTACCACGACGAATACCTCTATTCGTGAAGGCGGTCTCACTGCTCGGAAGACGTCGAGCCACAGCGTGAATGGAGCCGGCGGGAGCCGAGCGACAGGATTAACGGGATTTAAGTGGATTTTCAGAAAAAAACAATCCAGTAAATCCTGTCTAATTTTCCTTGGCATTAAATGCGACTTCGCCGCCAATCACGGTCATGGCGCATGTCGTCTTAAGAATTTCTGGCTCGGGAATTTTCATGATGTCTTTCGAGAGCACCGTGAGGTCGGCCAGCTTGCCGACTTCAATTGAGCCTTTGTCCTTTTCTTCGAAGGCCGCGTAGGCAGCCGACATCGTAAACATTTTCAACGCTTGCTCGCGCGAGACGGCCTGCTCCGGATGCCAGCCATCGGCTGATTCGCCTTTGATGCTCTTGCGCGCAACGGCGGCGTAGAATTCGATCATCGGTTCGCCGCGCTCGACCGGTGCGTCCGATCCGCCGCAGATAATCGCGCCGGATTTCAGGAGGCTCTGCCAGGCGTAGGCGCCGGCAAGACGTTCTTTCCCGAGACGGCTCGGGGCAAAAAATAAATCGCTGATCGCGTGCGACGGTTGCATGGAGGCGATGATGCCAAGCTGCGCGAAGCGCGGGAGGTCTTGCGCGCTTAGGATCTGCGCATGCTCCACTCGCCAGCGCGGCTCGCGGATTTTGCGTTTTTCCGGGGGCACCGACTTCATGGCGTTCTCATACAAATCCAGGATCACACGGTTGGCGCGATCGCCGATGGCGTGGGTCTCGATTTGGATGCCGCGCCGCAACGCTTCCTCAAAGATTGGCGACAACTCCGATTCCTTTTGGGTGAGATAGCCGGAAGTTTCCGGCGCATCCGCGTAGGGCTCGAGCAGGGCCGCGCCGCGTGAGCCGAGCGCGC